>JBDTPK010000670.1:0-2225 GCA_039932735.1 Nitrospirota bacterium | reverse complement strand
CTTCCTGCGTCTTCCGCTGTTCCAACCTCCAACGAATCGGATGAAACCATCTTCGTGTCTCCACCTCCTGCGGCGAACGCTCAGGATAAGGGTGAGCCAGAACCACCTACCGTCATTGCCCAAGAAGGCCGTAGGAACACACAAGTCGAACCATCGATAGCCACCGAACGTACACGGGTTCCCCCACCGTTGGACGAAACAACCGTGCTGCCCGCGCACCCGCGCACATCAGACGGCAGCATCAAACCGCCACCAGTTGCACCTCCTCCACCT
This sequence comes from Nitrospirota bacterium, assembly GCA_039932735.1. Classification (GTDB taxonomy): domain Bacteria; phylum Nitrospirota; class Nitrospiria; order Nitrospirales; family Nitrospiraceae; genus Palsa-1315. Next base: position 1,952 of record JBDTPK010000670.1, on the reverse strand, counting down.
CCACCCCCTTCGTCTCCCCCTCAGTCTTCTCCTCCCATCCCTATCATTGTTGGCGGCCTTGTGGCTGTGCTGATTCTGAGCGGTGTGGTTTATTACCTGGCCAACCGTCTCCCTTCAGTGACTGACGATACGAAGTCGTCGCAACCGACATCTCAGATAGAGCCGCAGGTTTCAGAACCTATCGAAGATAGGCAGAGGGCTGACGATGAACGAGCAAACCGCGAAGCCGAGTTACAGAAGGAACGGGAACGTTTAGCTGAAGATCAACGCCGCATGGAAGAAAAACAGCGCCAGGCAGAAGCGCAACAAGCAAAGGAAACGGCTGAGCGAAAACAGCTTGAAGCCGAGCGTGCGACTTCTTCCCGAGAACGGGAACTCGCGGATCAACGTGCGCGTGAAGAAGAGCGAAAGAGACAGGATGCGGAGCGCCTGGCAACAGAGCGACAGCATTTAGATGAGCGTCCACCTCGAAAGAAAGAAGTCCACCTCGCCAATACATTTCCCGATCAGCACCTCCAATCCCTACTGGAGCGATTTCGCCAAGCCTACGAAAATCACGACCTTGCGACGATTCAAAATCTGTCGCGCATGAGCGACGAGCGCATCCGAAACGTTCACGTGATGTTTGAACACTACGAAACGATTCGGGCCTCGATCAAGGACCTTGCCCAAACTGATCAAGGCGCTTCGGCAACGCTCTTCCTCGATTCAGTGATGACAGCAAAAGGCGAACATGTCACCCTGTCTCCCCTCGCGAGAAAATTCATGCTAAAAATATCTCGCCAGGGAGCGGAGTGGGAAAAGATTATCTGGTGAAGGGGACTGACATAGGGTGGACAGAGAGCACTACTGGGTCCTGGCGTGCGGAAACGGAGCGGCAAAGTCAAACCCAAAGAGCTGCGGATTTTCTCCGATGACTGCTGCTGCCACGATTAAAAACACATAGTCATAGGTTTCCCGCGGAATCTTAAACTGTTTTAGGAGCTGCCAGAAATTCCGATCCTGCGGGTTCTGGGGCATCTGTTTGATCATCCGGGTGATATTCCCTTCTCCCCAATTATACGAGGCGATGACTAATAGTCCTGATGCCTGCGCATCCGTGAGGTAGATCCGTTTGATATACCGCGCTGCCGCGTCGGTCGCCTTGGAGAAATCGAACCGTTCATCGTCGGGATCGTATTTAGCCAGATGCTGGAGCGGGCCCATCTTGAGGCCGAAATCCTTGGCTGTCGGTGAAACAAATTGCCACATGCCTTTCGCATACCCCAGGCGCGTCTTCGGGCCGATTGCCTTAGGATCAAATCCGCTTTCTTGAAGTGCGAGATAGAAGAAATGTGGTGGAAGATTCCGGGTAAACATCGTGCTGGCAATGGCCCCTGTATACCCATGAGTCTGTGCACGGTGGATACTGTTGCTCAGCCGATCGGTGCTTTTCCAGCGCGCAATATAGGTATTCACCTCCGCGAGAAAATCTTTTGGCATAGTCGCCTCGCACTCCCCAAACATGCGCACCACGCGAAATACCGCGCGATCCTGCTCGCTCATGTTCGCATCGTAGAGTCCGAGCTCCTTCACAAAACGGTCGTACTTGCTCTCCAAGTTTTTAATTTCTTGCCGTTTGGCAAGAATATCCTGCATTTCCTTGGCTTGCTTCGAGTCCACGACCAGTTCTTCCAGCTGTGCCACCTGAAGCTCTACCCGCTTCATTGCATAAAAGATATCCCCCGCCGTCGCCCGTAACGCTTCGATCTTTTGGTTTTGATAGATCGCCACAGCGACCGCTCCCACCAACAACACACCGACAATCCCAAGTACAACAAGGTACCGGCGTGAACGACGCTTGGTAATGCGTTCCAACGCCTTGTCATAGCGCCTTGTCTCATCGCCCCTTTCATCCGTATCTTGGGGGTGCTCCAGTCGCTTTACCAACTCAGTGACCGATTCACGCTCCT
>JBDTPK010000669.1:0-2225 GCA_039932735.1 Nitrospirota bacterium | reverse complement strand
GAGCGCGCGCCCTCAGAAGGGCCTCGCTCGACGGCCGCAGTCAAAAGCTCCTCACGCCCTTGCTTGGCTGAGCATTGAATGGATAAGAGAGCATGAATGGACGCGCAGTGGAAACTAGCCCAGGCCACCTGTAGTGACGAAGTGATCGCCCTTGGAAGGACCATATAGATCGAAGGGGGATCGACCGAAGCGGGCTTAGACAGTAGAATTCTCTGCATGGCTAACCAGTCATCATCCCGAAGAATAGTTCTATGTTGGTGTGGGTCTGGGCAGCAGTACGGCAAGTGTCATCGCGATCGAGATGACCAAATCCCCCTGAAATCCTATGAAATTGATGCTGAGTTTCGAAAGGCGTTCGCCAAGAAGTACTGTCTCCATCCTCAAAGTTCCTCATCCACCTGCTCACAACAAATCGTGAAAGCTCACAGCGTTTCTGCTTCATCGAATCTAAAGAACATCGCAGAAGACGGCCACGTACTGAGGTTCTATTACCCACCCAAGGCACCAGTGGAAGCCCGTGGGCGCGTGACAGCTCAAACTATCGGAGTCAATAAGGCGTCTACGTTTACTGGGTTTTGCAAATTACACGACTCCAAGACCTTTTCGTGCATTGACCAACCTATTAACCTCCTCACGCCTGAGCACTGCTTTCTCCTCGCATACAGAGCGCTGTGCCAAGTAATTTTCACCAAGGCTGCCGAATTCGCCGCGAGCCCAACTCTTCGGCAGTTAGATCGTGGAACTCCTCCCCACGTTCAGCAGGCACATCAGAAATCTTGCTCTGACATAGAATTCAGTCTCATGGTTGGCTTACAGGATTTGCATCGAGATAAAGCCGAATTCGATCGGCATCTTTTGGACCGTAATTTTGAGGCAATCTCTTACTACGCTCTTGAACTAGATCATGCACCACAGATTGCTTGCAGTATCGCATTCCCACCGGAGGTTGATTTCGAGGGCAACCAGCTTCAGTCTCTTGAAAATCCTGACATTCATGCCGATATGTGTAGCTGCTCCATCATTTCTACTCAGCGCGGTGGGGCAATCGTGTTTGCTTGGTTGAAGGAAACCACCAGTGCGTCCATCCGATTGATTAAAAGTCTCGACAGGCTTAAGCCGTATCTAATTCCTAGTGTGATTGTGCGTCTCGTGTTCGAGTGCGGTGAGAATGTATTTTTTTCACAGTCCTGGTGGAACAGCTTGGACCCCAAGACTCAAATGATGATAGAAGATCGGGCTAATTCGTTGACAGACAAGCCCCCCAATACATTACTCGATGACGGGTGTAAGCCTGTTCTCTGGTCGATTGTATCAAAGTCAATGTCCCCAACTCTGCGGATTGGCTCTTCAAAGGAATAGTTACGCGGCATTGATGAGCCTCACTATAGAAATGCTTCCGAGAGAGACGAATAGCCGAGGACGTTCTCCGTTTTGCGGCGGCACTCTCTCAGTCATAGCCGTTCTTCCCTCAGGAGGAATCTAGCCAATGAAAAATGTCTTCGCCATGCAAGAGTTTTGGATCCGCCAAAACATATCCTTCTTAGCTCGCTATTGGACAACTGCCACGGAAGCCTTGGCCCGAGTAAAGGGTGACGCAGAGAATTTCAAAGAATTTCAGATCGCAGGGAAAGAACCGCACTATGTTGAGGCGATATTATCCAGCCACAAGGATCGCCTCTGTTACTCTGGAGTGCTGCTTACCTATGCCACCATGGAAGAGTTTCTGGCCGTACTAGCCAAGGAAGTTGGCCGGATGCACGACATCAAGATCCTCCCTTCAGATCTCAAAGACAGAGGCGTGAAACAGTATAAGAAGTTCATTCATGACGTCTGTTCAGTCGATCCCGTGAACCTCAACGTGGATTGGGAATTCCTCCAGAACTTCTCAGTTGTCCGAAACACCATCATCCATGCGAATGGGAACAAGTCACTTACAAGTGCTCCAAATAAGCTGGAGGCTTTAGTTGCTAAATATCCCGGAGAGCTTTCCTTTGAACATAGTGTGAAATTGGTAATAAGCGAAGAGTATGTTGCACGGTGCGTTGAAAAAACATCCGAAAGCGCAAGAAGCATTAACGCCTACCTCCGTAGTAGGGCTGTCATGGATATTCCCAAACCGGTGCCGTTGTGATCTCCTCGCGAGTCGCTCGGTGGGTACATCCTACTTCCCCGTTTGATCGATAAAGTCCGTCTCCTTACCCAAGGGCAACTCCCGCAGACCTATG
>JBDTPK010000668.1:0-2235 GCA_039932735.1 Nitrospirota bacterium | reverse complement strand
TGGACCTCCTGCCGCACCTCGTCGAGTGGCAGCGGCGCCGCGACTATACGGTTCGCCTCTCCTGCGAACTCACGCTGAACGTCGCCGAGTACCCGGAGATCCTGAAGCTCATGCGCGAGGCGTTCATGACAAATGTCTTCTGCGGCATCGAGACGGTGGAGCCAGATGCCCTGCGAGCCATGAGCAAGAGGCAGAACCTCCGCACACCGATCCTCCAATCCGTGGACACGATCAACAGTTACGGGATCGAGGTTGCCGCCGGGATCATCCTCGGGCTGGACACCGACACCCCAGAGACGCCGGACGCGATCCTGGAATTCATTGAGGCTGCCCAGATTCCGATCGTGACGCCGAACTTGCTCGTCGCCCTGCCGCACACGCCGCTCTACGAGCGGCTCCAGAAGGCGACCCGCCTGAACTCGGGCGAGGGGCGCGATTCGAATATCGAGTACCTACAGCCCTACGAGACCGTGGTGGCGAACTGGAAGCGGGTGATCCGCGAGACGTACGAGCCACGAAAGATCTACGCGCGCTACGCCACGCAGTCGAAGAAGACGTACCTGCATCGCAAGCGGCCGGTGCGCCCGCTGGACCAGCTCACCTGGGCCAACGTCCGGCGCGCAGTCGAGGTCTTTTCGCGCACCGCTTGGCGGGTCGGGATCTGTAGCGATTACCGGAGAGAATTCTGGAAGATGACCTGGCGGGAACTGCGTCAGGGTAACGTCGAGTCGGTGTTCCAGATCGCAATGGTCGGGCACCATCTGATTACATTTGGCCGCGAGTGTCTCACCCGCGACGTGCAGGCCTCTGCCTATTCCGCCCGCGGACGCGAGGAACGCGCTCTGGTGCCCGGTGACAGGATCGTGCCTTTGAAGAGGGCGGCTCACACCCTCAAGAATCCCTAATAGATCATCGACTGCCCAAAGTAAAAAAAATTGATTGGAGATCGCCTCAGCATTTGCTACAGTGCGCGTCGGCTGAGCCAGGAGGCTGTTCCCAGAAGCGGCTTGCCGGCGGTTGGCGTAGACGTGTTCATGACCAATGTGGGGTAGGGAGGTCGGGGTGATGATTCCATTTCGTCTGCTGGCGTGCGGTCTACTGGGTGTTGCGACAATGCTGGCTACCGGCTGTGCAGAGAAAACCGGCACAGTGCAGCTACAAGGGTTGAACGACGTGAGGCCAGTCACGGACCAGAATCTGGCTCCGGATCCCTCGTCGCGGCCTGAGACTCCAGCGGATGAACCAATCGATCCCTTTGCCAGGGCCGATGAGGGAGACGGTGACGAGTATGATCCTTGGGAGCCGATGAATACCAACATCTTCGCGTTCAATCTCAAAGTCGATCGCTATGTGCTTAAACCTGTGGCGAAGGGCTATGATTTCATTATGCCAGACCTGGTCCAAGTTGGCATCAGCAACATCTTTACCAATCTTCGATTCGCTCCTCGCTTTTTGAACAATGTATTTCAAGGCAAGATCAAAGGCGCCGGCATCGAAGTCGGGCGGTTCCTGATCAATAGCACGGCGGGGTTGGCCGGCTTCTTCGATCTGGCGACAAAAGTCGATCTGGTGACGCCGGAAGAGGATTTTGGGCAGACGCTGGGTTTCTACGGGGTCACGCCTGGCCCCTATCTCGTGTTGCCGCTGCTTCAGCCCTTCACAGTTCGCGATTTTGTGGGATATGTCGGCGACGTGTTTCTCAATCCGATCAACTGGCTTGTCGCGCCGATCATTGAGGCCAACAATGTGCCCTCTGTCATTGCGCACAAGAACCGTATGACGTCGAGCATCATCCAGACTAGTTCCCGTGTGGGGGAGGTCGTCAATGATCGGTCACGGAATCTCCAAAAATTCCAGGGAGTCGAAGAAGCGACGTTGGATCTCTATACCGCCGTCCGCAACGCCTATCTGCAGAAAAGAGCCCAGGCGGTCAGAGAGTAGAGAAGCGCTGAGAACAAGCCCTGCCGGTACCTCCAGCACTCAGCACCAACAGGCTACTGAAAATTATATGGGCATGTCAGGATTTCCTGGTCTGCATGTCTGGGGTAACGGCGGCACCTCGTGCTGGATGCTCAAAAAGGCCAGACTCCTCACCCGCCCGCCCCGGCGCCCCCAGACGCGCCGTTCCGCGGGCAAGGCCACAGTGAGTGAAGAGGCGAGGAGGTACGTGCCGGTACGTTGAGCTTCTGAGCTATGAGAGAACGAATTTGGTGGGATTTTTCAGCATCCAGCTAG
>JBDTPK010000667.1:0-2239 GCA_039932735.1 Nitrospirota bacterium | reverse complement strand
CCTCATCCCCAGCATGAGCCGCAAAGGCAACTGCTGCTACAACTCCTGTGTCGAGAGCTTCTTCGGGATACTCAAGCGTGCGCTCGTGTACCATCGACGCTACGCGACCCGTGAAGAGGCGACACAGGACATCTTCGAGTACATCGAGGTGTTCTATAATCGGAAGCGCCGACATTCAACCCTCGGCTATGACTCCCCAGCCGAGTATGAAGCGAGGGCGGCAGTCGCTTAACCAGGTGTCCACGGAATTGGGGGAAGGTCAAATTCATACCTACGGTAAGTTGTCGGCTTAGCGGATTGAAGCGGGGGGAGTCTGATGCCCCTCCTCTACCCCCTCACAAGAAACGCCCGCATTACCACCTACGCTTAATGATTAACTAATCCAGCTGAGGGGGGATGCGAGGGTAGATGGTATGGGAACTATTTGACTTGCGCTCAGAACAGCCACTGCAGGGTACGCCCGCTGTCTTTAAAGCGATTGCAATTGGGGAAAGTCCTTTATCGCAATCCACTACGACGACACAACTTTTTAAATACAACCACTGTATTATCGTCGCATATCATTTGCACTATTTCTGTTTTCTTAAATTGTGGCTGAGGATGACTGCGGTTTACCGTCATTTGCACACAGACATCGACACGAAAATCGAAGTCCTCTCTTCGTGTCGTTGAAAGGGCAAGCTTTTCAGTGTCGTTGACTGTAAGCATGACAAGCTTTCCACAGGTTTGAACCACCGTATTTTGGACTTCGTTAATTTGACCGCCCCCCTTTACCCAGCCATCTAAAGTTGAGAAATACTTCTCTTCGAGCTTTTCAGTCACTGTAGTCTCGGCATAGGATGTAGCGACAAGTCCCGAAAGCAGCAAAAACGCGAAGGCTTTGGATATGGCTTTTCTCATTGGTTATTTTCCTACCACATAAATCTGCAGCATGCCGACCAGCATGGTACACCAAGACAGACTACAAATTGGTGTGTGATTCTTGTGCGCCTTCAATTAGGTGCTCATCTAGGCGCTCATCCATGAGTGATCATGTCTCTTTATCGAAATCGCACTTGATATTTTCGACGCCCACAGACTCTATCAGTCTGACGAAGTCGTCGCTGACCACCTTTGATATCGGTGCGATTCCGAAACCGATGATAGAGTGAGAAACGAGTCCGTAGAAGTCATTCGCGAAACTGAAGAGGATCTCGTACTCCGCATGTGATCGAAGAAATGGTATGTCTGCCGTCGAATCGCTATGTGCGCCAATCTTGTCCCTGAACTCTTTTAGCCGAGCGAGAGGTTCGAATTGTATTCCACAAAAGAGGCCAAGCGTTCCCTTCAGGTAAGACGTTGCCTCTGTGGGATCGGAATGATTCCCGTATCTCCCCCCGAAAACCGCAAACTCGCACTGTTGTTTGTCGGAGAGACGCATTGAGGGAAGCGACTCGATGATCCCAGGGATCGAGTTCAACTCGTTTCGGGGGGACGACTCAAAGATCTTGCAAATGGACATAGCAATGGATTCGAGGGCCGATTTCTGCAAATACCCAAGGAGGGCGCTGCCAATCGGATCACGCAGCGCGTCAACATTCAAGCCGATGATGCGGTGAAGGTCTATGTGGTTGCGCAACTGAGCAACTAGCTTAAGCAGCTCGATGTTCTTGCCGTCTATCTTTGCCTTGTGCATTATTGGCCAAGCGCCTAACTACGGGTAATCTGACCGGCATAGTACGATTCGACATCAGCGAGATATGCCTGTATCTAGTGATACTCCGCGCCAGGAGTGTATGCTCCTGCCACAATCTGGTCAATTCATACCTACGCTCAGTCGCTGTCCTAGCAGCTTGAAATGAAGTGGTTGCATTGCCCTCGTATGGCCTTTTTGTTTTCCCCCTCCTGTTGGTCTTAACTAACCCCAACTGTCCTAAGCAGTCCTAAACTGCCTAAACGTAATCAAAGGGGTCGGGAGCTTTTTGTGATCGTCACGAAAAAATAGAGGCCGATAGGCGCGCCATGTGAAGCTATCCTCCGGAGGGGCCTATTAGCGGTCAGAGTGGCTTTCGATGAGTACGAGATACGTTCAGTGTCCTCTTTCCGGAGTGCCGTGTGAGATGACTCTCGGCTCAACCGCATGAAGATGAGTTTTCGTATCAGGAGCGATGTGGGATGCTGGGGAGCCAGATGATACAGAGATGTGACCGAAGTGCTAGAAATCGCCTCGGTGATGGCCAAGCTAACGGCAGCAATTCCA
>JBDTPK010000666.1:0-2257 GCA_039932735.1 Nitrospirota bacterium | reverse complement strand
GGTAGGATCAAGCACATGAAAGCTCCACTCGGCAAAGGCATTTTCCTCATCGCGGCGCCGTCCTTACGCGATCCGAACTTTCGGCAGACTGTGGTGTTGCTCTGTGAGCACGGGGCCGACGGCGCCCTGGGTGTCGTCGTCAATCGCCCGACGGGGATGTCGGTCTCGGAGGCCTTGCCTCAAGTATCAATCCTCGAAGGCCAACGGCACGTCCTCTTTTCCGGAGGACCGGTGCAAACGAACCAGGTCATGATGTTGTATCGATTGGATCAACTTCCTGAGAATTCCCATCATGTCTTCGATGGGATCTGCCTCGGTGGGGATACCGAGCTCGTCGATCGTATTTTGACTGCCAGAGAGGGGCATGAGGCCTTTCGCGCCTATATCGGATATTCCGGATGGGGCCCAGGGCAGCTGGAGTCTGAAATGCAGACCGGCTCCTGGTTTACCATTCCGGCAGATCCCAATGCGGTCTTCGACAAAGATCCCACACGTATCTGGCCCGACATCGTGAGCGCCATGGGTGACGACTATCGCCACTATGCGGATATGCCCTTCGATCCCTCCCTCAACTAACAGGATGCTCAAACAGGCCGCCAGCTTCGTTCTCGCCTCGAAAGCATCCTCAACATACCCCTGAGGGTACGCCTCCGGAGCTTCCATAGACTGCGGACTTGCTGGCAGCCTATTTGAGCATCCTTCAAAAAAATGCTAGTGTGATCTTGTCCGTGCGTCTCCTCCTCCCATTCCCTTGCAGCCGTCTCGCTCAGATTTACCCTGGGTCCTCGTTCAGTGAGCTTCCAGGAGTCGCCCGATATGCTCAGACGGCTTGGCTGTTTGATGGTGCTGGTGCTACTTGTCGGTGTCTGCTCCGGATGTGGCGTGCTGTATACCGTGGTGAAGTCGGAATCCAAACTGGACCGGTTGGCCGTGCCAATGACGAAGGCTGAAGTGATTGACCAGATCGGGCGGCCCGATCGTGTGCTGCGTGACGATGGTCATCTGCTGGTCTGGGAATACTCCCTCACCGCCCGCAAACAGTGGCTCTATGAGTTGGCTCTCTGTCCGATCTCGATCTGGATCGGCGGCTGCATGTTCTATCCCTTCACCAACCTTGCCTTAGAACATCAGCGTGAATACCCGTACCACATCGTGCTGGTGAACGACGAACTCTGTGCCTGGGGTATGCCCGCTGCTATTCTTCAACGTCGCCGCGCCTGCGCTTCGTCAGGCACAGCCGCCTTAGGATCCGGCGGAATGCGTGGACGCCCAGAACCGGTCGTGACCGGTCTCGGCCCTATTAATCGAGACACGATCGATCGCTATCGGACGATGGCCGTCATGGTGTTTGAGGATGCGCCAGGCGCGGAGGGATCGGGGTCACGTGTCTCCGGGATTGTGACGACCTTGTTATTGGACTTGGACGTCAATATCGTTGAGCGAGCCGACCTTGACGAAGTATACAAAGAGCAAGTCGTCCAGCTGCAGCATGCCGATGATGCCGACGTGTTGAACGTTGGGAAACTCGTTGGTGCGCAGGCCATTGTGGTGGGCGAAGTGCACCAATGGGGGCGAGCCGATGGGGGCGAGGTCGGTCGCGTGTCGTTAGTCTTACGGATGATCGATGTCGAGAGCGGCCAGGTGCTGTTTAACGGGGAAGGATACGGTTCAGATGCCACGGCCAGTGACCCTGAGGACCTAGCTCGCGTCATCGCCCATCGCATTCTGGCGCGGTTCGGGGCGCACACCGGATTACTTGGGTCCGGACACATCGGGGTCAATTGGGACTTGCAAGAATCAGCAGGCGCTCGATACTACCTCGTGCGGGAACTCCGTAGCGGCCTGCCGGCAGAAAAAGCCGGCCTCAAGGTAGGTGATAGAGTCGTGGCCTGTAACGGTGCGGTCTTATCGAGCGTGTCTTCAGAGCGGGAGGCCAAACGACTCTGCCAGGTTGAGGCAGGGCAAGAATTGCATTTGAATGTGCGGCGAGCTGGACAGCCAATGGAGATATCTCTGACAGCCGAGAAGCGCGCCGGGCTATAGGCCCCGACGTACCCTCTGTTCATGAGCCAACAAGGGGGCAAGAAATTTTCCCGTGTGAGAACCTGCCACTTTCGCCACCTGCTCCGGCCGTCCTTCCGCCACAATCTGTCCGCCTGCTGTTCCCCCTTCCGGCCCTAGGTCGATAATCCAGTCTGCCGACTTGATCACGTCGAGGTTGTGTTCCACCACCACCACGGTATTGCCGCTGTTCACC
>JBDTPK010000665.1:0-2275 GCA_039932735.1 Nitrospirota bacterium | reverse complement strand
ATCTACCAGCGAGCTGAATTAAGCCTTTGTCCAACAAACGGGGTGTCGACGCCATTGCAAAAAACAGTCAACCGAACCAGTGTCTTTGCGTCCCCAAACGGTTCCCGGTACATAATCCGCAACCTGTTTTAGTGCTGTCAATTCCTCAGCACTTAGTCCCGCAATTGCTAGTTGTACACGAGCGTCATTGACCTATTGTCGCTCGCGAAGACGCGCCATGAGTTCGTCTTGAAGTCTTTGTCGGGCGCTGTGCTCTTGGGTGAAATCGATTGTTAAATGTGGAATCGTACTCACATTAAACAGGAAGTGGTCGTTGTCATCGCGAATCAACAAAACTTCCTGTGGTTGACGACAGGCCAACGCAATTCCCACTTCGTACATCACATTGCCGTTTCGATACGGATGGTGCGTCGAAGAGTCCTTGCCAAAAGTCGACACATCTGCAAGGACCATCTGAGAATGAGCAATACCTTCCATGATGTCGGTGAGGATCGAGTCACCGGACTTCGACGTGTCGACTCGATAGGCCTTGAGAGGAATGTTGTTAACTGCAATGGACTCTATAGCCGGTGAAATGATTGCGTCGTAGCGAGCCTTGAATTGGGGAGCGTCATGGCCACGAAGACTTGTGGCTTCAGGTCCATTCGCCAGAAAGTCTTCAAGAATACGTTAGGGTGCATCTGGTCCTCTTCGGCGAACTAGGAAGTCTGCTGCAAGCTGCCGTGCAACTTGCACGTTTATCTGAACACTCTAATAGAAGGCGAGTTTACTTGAGATGCCAACACTCGCACAACGCTACGTCCTGATCCGCCAGCCTGGATAGACCGCAAACTCTGCAGTCTATCTAGTTATCAGTCCACAATATATACGGCCAACGAATCACAGTCAGAGGCGGCCCGCTGTGCTATCCACTCCATGTCCCCACCGCCCATCTCCCCTAAGGTTATGGACTGATTAATTCCCCCTTTGTGCCAGCCGAACAGTCGTTTCTGATTTGCGCGCGTCCAACCAGCACAAGCCTCCGCCCCCTACCCTCCTAAGATAGTGGGCTGAATGGTTCCCTGACTGCACCCAGAGAACGATCCTTTCGCTCCCTCTACCCCCTTAAACAATGGGATGAGACGGTCTTCTCTCAACTGCGCGCGTCCAACGCGAGTTTTCCGGTTTCCTATATCTCTCTTGGAGGGGAGTGGCCAAGGCTGCCCTTTACTGCGCGCATCGAACGAGCACATTCTTATCCTGCGCTATTCTGCGAGCAAGAAGGGCACCTGGCCACTCCCTCCTCATTCTTCTGAGGCCCCGCGTTGCGCGATCTTCTCCTTCTACTCCTTAAGGTCATGGGCTGAATGGTTCCCCCACGGTGCCCGTCCACCTCGCACATTCCGATGTGGGGGGTACGGGAGCAAGAGGGGCAATCCCTCTACCCCATGACCGTCTCTTCACCCACTTTTCCCATCGTGTGCCTAGCGGTCAACCGTCAACTTCCAATAACCGGGACGGCAGCTTTGGTGTGCGACAGCCTCAATGCGTAGAACATCAGCTGTGATGCTGTAATACAAGGTGAAGGGGAAGCGAGTCAGAATGAACTTTCGAAGATTGGGATCGACGAGAGGTCCGATCTCCGTTTGATCGAGCAACAGACCTGTTGCGTAGCGAATCTTGGATTCAAAACGCTCACCCAAGCCTGGGACCTGTCTCTGCGAAGGGCATAACACTGAGCACGATCTGACATTTTCTTGAAAGTGAGGAACGGATGAAAGCCTTAGTGACCCAATACTACGCCATCAAGATCCCGGATCTCACCCGAGGGGGATGGCTGTACCCATTCTCCATGTATGACTGGGTATGGCAAACCAACAAAGACGCCTATTAGACCACCGTCACCATCACATTGCTCACGAATGCGCTCCAACTACTCTTTCCGATGTATGGTACTGAACGCGTCCTTCAGAGCGTTCGACTGACATACTCGCCGGGACCTCGTGGCGGGAAGCGCCCCTGGTTTGTCTGTCCCACTTGTCCGCGCCGGGTGGGCGTGCTATTTCACGCGAACGGCCTACCCTTTCGTTGTCGGACATGCTGCAAGTTGGCCTATCCCTCTCAATACCGATCACAGGATCAGAGGTACGGCCGTCACGCCAGGATGGTGAGTTATCGACAACAGGACCAACTGAGCGCGCAGTGTGCGTAGGGGACATGGTGATTTCGAGGCGAGTTACCCTAGCATTCACCCTGGCCATTACCCTTGCCATTTCCTTGTCCATCATGGAGGGGC
>JBDTPK010000664.1:0-2276 GCA_039932735.1 Nitrospirota bacterium | reverse complement strand
CTGGCCGTCGACGAGTCTACGAACTCCCATCGCGTTGTCCAGTATGTTGGATCTCTCATGGGGCGAACGCCCGATGTCGTCATCACCCTCCTTCATGTACTCAGGCCCATGCCGCGGGGGTTACTGGAGCATGGTGGATCGGAGAATCCTGCTGCCGAGTCACGATTGAGTCTGCAGTTGCGCGATGAGCAGAACGATTGGATTCGGAAGGAACGGGAAGCCGAGTGCCATGTCCTGAAGCAGGCGTGCGAGACACTGATAGGGTCAGGATTCGACATGAACCACGTGAGAGTGAAGTATGGCCATGAAGACGATATTGGAAGAAACATTCTCGAAGAGGCGCGCAGCGGGCATTACGACACTATCGTCGTGGGGCGGCAGGGGACGTCCCGGATGAAACAGATCTTCGGCGGCGACACGACCGATCATGTCCTGCGCGACGCAAAGGGCTTTGCGGTCTGGGTGGTGGAGTGAAAGCGGCAAGGCCTCTCTTAATTGAGCAAGACCTTGCCGCGAGAAGGATGGGGGTGGAAAGCTTTATTGGAGCAATTCGTCAGTGCGCAATTCGCCGCTGCCCTCCATCTCTAAACTGTCGATTCCTGTGCTATTAACGCCGGAGATAAATTGACAGAGTGCCACACACGTTTAAATGGTACTCAGCTAACCCTGGTCCACGGGTGCAGGCATGAAAACCGGCACAGGGATGGCTGTCCACAATGAGAATAAGAAGCAGCCTGAATAGTCATAAAGTCTCGCCACGCGCGATACGGGTCTATTAGCTTGCTTTCCGCCGCCGTCGCATAGATTTTTTTACCGAAGTTGGAGGTGAGCCATGTTGGGAATCCGGTTAGTGCGGCTTATCGAGAATCACTCCGAACAGCTTTCCCGCGATCTCAGCGAAAAGGTTTGGAACTCTCCCTGCTGCAGCGATCTCCGCAAAGTCCCGGCACCCGAATTCGAAGCCCGCACCCGCGAGATCTACCGCAACCTGACTGACTGGCTGATGGACAAGCCTGAGGCCGAGGTGGAGCGGCGCTACACCGAGCTGGGCGAGATCCGCGCTCAGCAGGGTGTGGCCTACAGCCACTTCGTCTGGGCCCTCACCGCTACCAAAGAGCACATGCGCGCCTTCGTCCAGCGAGAAGGTTTGTCCAATAGCGCCATGGAATTGCATGGGGAGCTGGAGCTCCTGCACCTGCTCGACCAGTTCTTCGATCGCGCGTTGTACTACGCCGGCGTGGGCTACGAGCAGGAGCGCAACCGCATAGGAGGGAGACAACGGAGGCGTCAAGGAGATGAACAGAGAGAATCCACGTTGCGTTTCAACGGGTGAGGACTCATGCGTTCCACAATACTCCAGGGGATTCTCATGTCTCGCGCCTCGACTTCTAGCCTTTCCGGCGTCGTACTCCTCGGCAAATGCACGATCTCGCTGAGGATTTATGCCCGACGGAAAGCCACGAGTGCTGATTCTTGGTGGTGGTTTCGTCGGCACGTATGCCGCGCTGGAATTTGAACAAGCGCATGCGCAGGCAGCCGACCTGGACGTCTTCCTCGTCAATCACGATAACTTTTTTCTCTTCACCCCGATGCTGCACGAAGTCGCGGTGAGCGACCTCGGTATCATCAATATTGTCATCTCGATCCGCAAGCTGTTGCGTCGCGTGACGTTCTTTCATGGGGACATCGAATCCATCGATCTCGTGCATAAACGAGTCAGCTTATCGCATGGGCACGAGGAACATTGCCATTCACTGCCGTACGACCACCTGGTCCTGGCCCGTGGGTCGACCACGAACTTCTTCAACATCCCCGGCTTGGCAGATCGCGCGCTCACGATGGAATCGCTGGATGACGCGATTTTCCTGCGCCACCGCCCGATCGCGAATTTAGAAGAGACGGACTGTGAATGTGCGGCGCCACTCCGCGCTCTCCCCATCAATTTCGTCGTGGCCGGTGGAGGGCTCGTCGATGTCGAAACCATCGCCGCCATGAATGACTTTCTGCGAGAGGCGGTGCAGTCCTTTCCGCATCTTCGGGAAGACATGCTTCGGGTCATCGTGTTTAATTCAGGAACGATCATTTTGCCGGAACTCGAGGAGAAGCTCGGCACCTACGTCCAGCAATGACTCTCGAAATAACAGGTGGAAATCCATTCGAACTGTAAAGTAACCGCGGTGACAGATGGCAACGTCACGCTCAGCGATGGGACGACGGTGACACCCAATACACTGGTCTGGACCGCCGGGACCTGCCCGAACTCTCTCATGGACACA
>JBDTPK010000663.1:0-2277 GCA_039932735.1 Nitrospirota bacterium | reverse complement strand
CTAGCCGCGGCCTTCGCTCCACCAGCGTACCAACCGCAGAGCCATTGCGAGCCCCCGTGATGAGATCGCCTCCCTCCCGACGGGCTGGGCACCGCGCGGGTGGCCACCTGAGCGGTGCGTTCTGCATTGGGCGTCATGTGGGGGATCTGACCTCGTCGATCAACTCCCCGCGCCGGAGGCCGACGCACGTTGCGCGCCTACCGCAACGCCGCCAACAATTCCCTGCGCAAGGTGCCGCGGGTAACAGCTACAGGCCCACCTAGCCAAGAGGTGCTTCTACATGTCGTCAGGACACTCGCGTTGGAGAGGGCTTACAATCTGTTCGGAGGAGCAGTCTTCAGCCAGATGTGTCCGCACGTACGGCCACGGCCAGGGGACGAAGAGTTTACACGGTCGTCGTGGCTGACAGCTCTGGCGGCCGCTTGGGTCTAGGCCCTACAGGGCCGATAGGGACGGCCCCGCAAAACGTTGCGGACTACCACGCGGTTCACGGTGCTGGGGGCTCGCCTCAACACTCGCGCCATTGTCCGTAACGACTGGCCCTGAGACAGGCCCAGACTCACAGTCTTACGGTCTTCAGCACTCTCTGCTTGTAGCATTGTTTTGGCATGACAACGCTGTAGCCCATTCTCAGGATGCTCAAAATGCAGACTTCTCACCTGCCTACCCTGGCGGGTGAGAAAAGCGACTGTTTCAGCTCGTGCGCCAGCCTTGACACCCTGATCTGCTCACTGCTAAAAAGATTCCGCCACAGTGTTCCCACTTTAGTATGTCTGTCCTGAAAGAACCGTGCCGAGGTAGCTCAGTTGGTAGAGCACAGCCCTGAAAAGGCTGGTGTCGACAGTTCAATTCTGTCCCTCGGCACCACTCCTCACTTCTCATCGTAGAATAATGACCGGCCCTGTCTGGTCCATGTGCACAGACGGATAGGCTCAGGGTCATTTCTCTTTGGGAAGTCGCGAGAAGTGAAACGCGACAATGGCCACAGTTGCCGCCACATTGAGAGATTCTACGTCGCGGCTGAGAGGGATGGTAAATCGAGTGGCGGCCTGCCCGCAGATCTGAGCCGACAAACCGCGACTTTCATTGCCGATGGCAAGGACAAGTTTCCGTGGCACTTGATGAATCTCGTCTATCGGAACGGTCCTGTCCCCTACCACTTCTGCTGAAAAAATCTGGCAGCCTTGCCGGATCAACCCGGTCACATCCTTGGCAACAAAGATCGGCAACGCGAGCAACTCGCCGCTCGTGGCACGCACCACCTTGGGCTGATAGACATCGGCGGAGTCCGGCGTGAGCCACAGGGCGCTTGCATTGAGCGCTGCCGCCGATCGAATAATGGCTCCAACATTGGTGGGGTCTTGTAGCTGCTCAGCAAAAATCCCGAAGATAGTCGGCTGCCCAAGAACCTCTCCTTCATCCCACGTCGGTTGCCGCACCACTGCGAGAATGCCTTGCGGCGCGTCTAGATCGGATAATTTAGAAAACTGGAGGTCGGAACAGGAATACTGTTGCATCGAGGAGGCTAATCGAACCAGTCGATGACCCTGCGTCTCTTTGGACAGATAACCCTGTGCCAGCACGATCGTGAGAAGCTGTTCTGGATACCGAGCCAGGAGGTCTCGAACTGCGTGGGCGCCTTCGACCACGAAGGCGCCATCCTGTGCCCGCACTCGTCTATCGAGGAGAAGTTCACGAATGTGCGCCCCTTGCGAGCGCGTCAGGAGGGGAAGTGAGGCAGCCACGTTAGCGAATCATCGTCGTGGACAGAACCGGTTCAGCGGCGCTTCCGCCCGGATGCGGCTTCGGCCGCGCGAATCCGTTGAGCTCGCGTCTTCGCTCGCTTGAGCGCGGTCAATTTCCCTCTGGTTCGATCCTGCTCGTGCTGCAGCTTGTCGAACTGAGACTTGAGATAGAGTTTTTCCCGCTTGTGAAGGGTGGCACATTCTTCTTGAGAAAGCTGGATCCAATCTCCACAAGTCCGAGCCCGTTTGATCCGCTGTTCCAACGACTCCCGCAACTGCTTGGAACGCATACTTAAGAGTGATTTCAAGGCGTCCTTGCGCCGCTGAACTTCTTCTTCTTCTGCAATAATTCCGCGAATATCTGTCCCTAACATACTTATGCCTCCTCACTGAGTCGAGAATGACCCAGCCTCTGCATTATACCTGATTTCATCGTTCATCTCCACTGGGGAAAATTACGCGTCTAGATAGCACATCATCTGACCGGTTGAGGGTGGCCCCTCAAGGAGGGCCACGATGATACGGGCACACG
>JBDTPK010000662.1:0-2277 GCA_039932735.1 Nitrospirota bacterium | reverse complement strand
TTTTTGTTCTTATCGACCAGTTGGTCCTTCTTCAGCCAGGGCATCATCGCCCGCAACCGTCCCCCGACCTCTTCGATGGGATGGGCTTCACCCTTCGCCAGCAGCGCGTTGTAGACCGGACGGTTCGCCTGATTCTCCAACACCCACTCTTTGGCAAACTGCCCTTGCTGAATTTCGCTCAAAATTTTCTTCATTTCCTGCTTGGTCTGCTCCGTCACAATCCGAGGGCCGCGAGTGATGTCACCATACTTGGCCGTCGTACTGATAGAATACCGCATATTGGCAATACCGCCCTGATAGATCAAATCCACAATCAGTTTTACTTCATGCAGGCACTCGAAATAGGCCATCTCCGGGGAGTAGCCGGCTTCCACAAGAGTCTCGTACCCGGCCTGGATCAGAGACGTGAGTCCTCCACAGAGCACGACCTGCTCGCCGAAGAGATCCGTCTCGGTTTCTTCCCGAAAGTTTGTTTCGATCACGCCAGCCCGCCCACCCCCAATCGCACTGGCATAGGCCAAGCCTACCTGCTTGGTCAGTCCGCTTGGGTCTTGATGGATTGCGAGCAAGCACGGCACCCCGCTACCTTTCGTATATTCCGATCGAACAAGATGGCCCGGTCCTTTAGGCGCAACCATGAACACATTGACCGTGGGCGGTGGCACAATTTGTCCAAAATGAACGTTGAAGCCATGGCCAAATGCGAGAGAGGCACCCGGCTTCAGATTCGGAGCGATGTCCTGCCGGTAGATGGCCGCCTGCGCTTCATCAGGCGCGAGAAGCATGACGACATCAGATACTTTGACGGCATCGGCCACCGGCATGACCTTCAGTCCGCTTTGCTCCGCCTTCTTCCACGAGGCGCCTTCACGCAACCCAATGACCACACTCACACCGCTCTCCTTCATGTTGAGCGCATGAGCATGCCCCTGACTGCCGTAGCCGATCACCGCCACTTTCTTATTCCTGATCTGTTGAATGTCGGCGTCCTTGTCGTAATAAATTTTCATCGATCGCTCCTGGGGTATTAGCCTTGTTAAGAAACTGATTGGACGATGAGTCTGAAATGGTGTCTATTCTCGGACAGCCTTTTTCGCCTGTATACCCGTCGACCGGATCGACTCGCGGGCGACCGCAACCCGTCCTGTACGTGTGAGTTCTTTGATCCCGAGGGGCTGCAGCAGGTTGATGATCGCTTCGATCTTTCGTGGATCTCCGGTTACCTCGATGGTGTAGGTCGCCGGCGTGGAGTCGATGACGTTGGCCCGGAAAATGTCGGCGATCCGCAACGCTTCCGCCCGATCTTCTGGCCGCGTATGCACCTTGATGAGCGCCGTTTCCCGCGAGACAAAATCACTCTCGTTCAGATCCACAACTTTAATAACGTCGATGAGTTTATTGAGCTGTTTCACGATCTGCTCGATAATCCGCTCGTCTCCTGACGTCACGATGGTCATCTGCGACATGGAGAGATCGAGCGTCGGCGCCACAGAGAGACTTTCAATGTTGAACCCCCGACCACTGAAGAGGCCAGCAACCCGAGACAACGAACCAAACTTGTTCTCAACGGTCACCGAAATAATGTGTTCCATACCTTGATGACTCCCGACGCCGTCGGTTATGCGGTGAGGATTGTGTCTGAATCTTTCGGAACCACCTGCCCCCCTCCTGACTGCTTGCTTTTCAAAGCCGGAGGATCTTCCAAAATCATCTCATGATTGCAGCCACCGGCTGGAATCATGGGATAGACGTTTTCATAGGGATACGTCGGTACATCGACGATGACCGGCTTATTGACCGTAATCGCTTCCTTGAGCACGGCATCGATTTCGGATGGCTTCTTGGCTCTGATCCCGACCGCCCCATACGCTTCCGCCAACTTGACAAAGTCCGGTGTGGTTTCTAGATAGCTCGATGCATACCGCCCTTCGTAGAAGAGATCCTGCCATTGTCGGACCATCCCGTGAAATCGGTTATTCAGAATGATGATCTTCACCGGCAGCTTATGCACCACCGCCGTCGCCATTTCCTGCATATTCATCTGGATACTGCCGTCGCCTGCGATACAGAGGACTAGCCGACCGGGAAACGCAGCCTGCGCCCCCATGGCGGCGGGAAAACCAAAGCCCATCGTCCCCAGCCCCCCCGATGTCAACCAGCGATTGGGTTTTGCCAGCTTAAAGTATTGCGCGGCCCACATCTGGTGCTGGCCAACATCGGTCGACACGATCGGATCTCGATCCTTCGTAAGTTCATACAGTCGCTGAATAACATGTT
>JBDTPK010000661.1:0-2280 GCA_039932735.1 Nitrospirota bacterium | reverse complement strand
ATAAATTCCATGCAGGTGCTGGATGGCCTGCAACCGGGCGACCGCGTCATCCTTTCAGACATGACGAAGTACAACAGCTACGATCGCGTTCGCCTCGAGTAGCACGCTGCATATAACACGCAAAAACTCACTGTAAACCGACATTTTTCGGCCACTTACAGAGATGGAATGAGAGGGCCAGCCCCCCACAGGATGCGTTAAGCTCCCAATGGATACGCACTCGAGGTGCAAAAAGGAGGCCAGCCATGAAGAAGAATAGCAGCAACCGAGTCGGAAGGCAGTCAAAGAAGGCAGCCGGATTAGAAATCACGAAAGGTGCACCCGGCGAGCAGTGGACGATCGGCTTGGACTTGGGCGATCGAATGAGTCACTACTGCATATTGAATGCGGAGGGTGAGGTTGTGATGCGCGACAAGGTGGCGACGAACAAGGTGGAGTTGACGCGCAGATTGGATTTAGCTGGGCGTGTGAGGGTGGTGATGGAAGCTGGGACGCACTCTCCGTGGGTGAGCCGGTGTGTGGTGAAGTTGGGTCACGAAGTGATAGTGGCCAATCCCCGGAAAGTGGCGTTGATCACCGACAGCCGGAGGAAGAATGATCGGATCGATGCGGAAAAGCTGGCGCGGCTGGGGCGAATCGATCCTCAGTTGCTATCACCGATCGTGCATCGGAGCGAACAGGCGCAAGAAGATCTGGCGCAGATCCGGGCCAGACATGAACTGGTGAGAGTGAGGACAGCGTTGATCAACAGCGCGCGGGGTCTGGTAAAGTCGTTCGGCTATCGGTTAGAGCATTGTGACGCCGACCAGATGGGGCCGGCGCGGGCGGCTGAACTGCCGGGGGGAGTGAAGAGTTCCATCGAGCCGTTGCTCGAGACTGCGGCGCAATTGACTGCGCAGATCAAAGCAGCCGACCAGCGGATTCATGAAATCGGCCGGCGGTATCCGGAGATCGAATTGGTGACAGTGATCTATGGGGTCGGAGAATTGACGGCGTTGACGTTCGTGTTAACGGTGGAGGACGTGTCGCGATTCGGAAAGAGCCGTGAGGTAGGGCCGTATCTGGGGCTGGTGCCGGGGCAATGGCAATCGGGGGATCGGGACACGCAACAGCGAATCACCAAGGAAGGTGACCGTATGGTGCGGTGGATGCTCGTGCAATGCGCGCACACAATACTACGGCACGGAGCGCCGAACAGCGATCTGCGGCGTTGGGGATTGGCCAAACTGGAGCAGGAGCAGCAGAAGCCGAACCAGATGGGCAAGAAGACGCCGCGCAAAAAGAAGGTATTGGTGGCGGTAGCGCGGAGATTGGGAGTGTTGATGCATCACCTGCTGGCGACCGGGCAAGTGTACGATCCACTGTATGGCGCCAAGCAACAGACGGCACAAGCGGCTGCCAAGGCGAGGAAGGCCGCTCGCCAGGCAGCCTGAAGGAAAACAGAATTTTGCCCAAACGTTATGAACGCCTAATTCGGGTGACTGCGTGGTCGCGGCAGGGCATCATGATTCATACCTGTATGGAGAATGAATAGCTCGTCACTGAGAAGGCAGCACCCGACTGAAACGAGAAACCCCTCGGGCACCGAAGCGAATGCTTCAACAGAGTGCGGATGGAAGCCGGGCGACAGAGGCGTCGAACGAATGGCTGGGAAGCAACACGGAGAGAGTGGTGCGGCAAGGTCGAGACCTGCGGCACAACGCTTGCAGAGGCACGGCGGAGACGAAAGGAGAGTTTCGCAGGGAAGCAGCAGATCAGCCTGCCGGCAGCAAGGAAGATGGAACACCCCCTTTCCCGTTTCCCCCGCCGGGGGAAAGGCCGGGGCGGGAGGGTTCCCCCCACGCCGGATGCACGCATCCGGCTCCCCCCACAAGAGGACTGCCGTCCCCTTGTGAATCCCCTGCCGGGGGCTCGGCCCCTGCGACCCCGCGCACGGATCACGTTTTTCGCTTGACAGGGGAAGGCCCTCTCATGGAAGCCACGACCGTGAGTGAGTGGTCCGATCCGCGCGCGCGGTTCATAAACGCGGCCTTGTGATCTCAGCACGGCCATTTCTTCCGCGACACCCCAGAACCACTGGCCCTTGCGATCGGCGGTGGCGCCATTAGGCAGGGCGTCCAACACCGCCTGCGCGTAGTCCGACACGGCAAACGCGCGGGAATCCTTCCGTTCGTCGGCGCGGGCCTTTCGGCCGCAGCTCCGTTCAAGTATCCACAGTGGGGTGCTTTCCTCCTGCAGTTGGCGGAGGAGGCCCGAAGCACCGCCTCGATTACTGAGCAC
>JBDTPK010000660.1:0-2280 GCA_039932735.1 Nitrospirota bacterium | reverse complement strand
ACTCGTTGTGGCTTTCGGCCTTGTAGGCTGTGGCGGACCGGAGGAGCTGAAGGCCAAGTATCGTGCGCGGGCGCAAGAATACCTCGAGGCCGGCAACTATCCAAAAGCTCGGGTGGCCCTTGGCAATGTTTTGAAAATCGATCCGAAGGATGCCGAGGCCTATTTTCTACTTGCACAAGTCGAGGAAATGGAACAGAACTGGCGAAACGCCGTGAAGCTGTATCAGGAGGTGGTGCGGTTTCTTCCCGATCATTCCGGCGCGCTGATCATGCTGGGGAAGTATTACCTCGAAGCCCGTCTGACCGACCAAGTCATCGAGAAGGCCAACAAGGTGCTGGAGAAAGATCCGCAGCATCCTCAAGCGAACGCCCTCAAGATTGCAGTGTTGGCTGTTGAAGGGAAATTTTCTGACGCGATAGCCAGAGCCGAGGCTCTGCAGTCACAATTTCCAACCGAGGCCGACGTAGCGATCTTGCTTGCCAGGCTTTATGGTCAACAGCAGCACTATCGCGATGCAGAGGCCACGTTGCAGCGGGCATTGGATAGGCACCCGAGAGACATGGATCTCCTGAATAATCTGAATAGGATTCTGGCTCAGGCAAAAAATCTGGCCGGTGCGGAACTGGTGGCTCGCCGGATGATCGCAACCGAACCCACACGATTCGATCACCGGATCAGGCTCGCCCAGCTTTTCGATGCGCAAGGTGCACATGAGAAGGCGGAGGCCATCTTGCGCGAGGCCATTGCTCTCGATCAGAATAGCGAAGAACGTCACCTTATTTTGGCAGACTTTTTTCGCACTAGAAATGACCATTCAGCTGCGGAGCACGCTCTTCTGAAGGCTGCGACCCAGATGCCTCACTCGACGAAGATCCAATTCGGACTTGCGGCGCTATACAGCAAGAGTGGGCAGGATGCAAAGGCGCGTGAGCAATATGCTGTATTGGCCAAGGGTTACGAGGGAAAACCAGCAGGTCTAGAAGCCAAGGTCAAACTGGCGGAAATGGATCTTATCGCAGGCAAACAAGTGGAAGCAGAACAACAGGTGCAAGAGGTTTTGAAGGAGAATCCGCGTTCTTTTGATGGGCTGGTTCTCTCGGGTCGGATGGCCTTAGGCAGGCGCAACGGAAAAGATGCGGTACAGGCGTTTCGGACCGTGTTGCATGATCAGCCGGATTCGGCGACGGTGCATTTCCTGCTCGGCCATGCCTATCTGCTGACCGGAGAGACGAATCTTGCGAAAGAAAGCTTCGAGCATGCCGTCGCGCTCTATCCTGGCCAGGTCGATGCCAAACGATCTCTTGCGGCTCTGGAAAGCCAAAGTGGTCGTCATCAACAGGCCCGTGCTCGACTCGACGACTTGTTGAAGCAAAGACCAGATGATGTGGTCGCGCTTGACATGTTGATGATGGTCGATCTCGTGACAAAGAATTGGGTTGAAGTGGAACGTACGCTCGAGCGCCTCCGCTCCGTATCGAAAGATAGTGGCGTCGTTTTCATGGCGGAAGGACGGCTGCGTCAGGCTCAGGGACAATTCGACAAAGCCGGCGCGGCGTATGAACGTGCGACGGCTCTCGCCCCGAACGATCCAGAGCCGCTGCTGTTTCTGGTGAACCTGGATGTCGCGCAAGGCCATGCCGATCGCGCCAAGACTCGCCTCGATGAGTTGCTCGCCGCACGGCCGGATCATCTGTTTGGCCATGGGCTGTTGGGCGAGGTGTTGACCCTGACCGGCCATCCCCAGGAAGCCGACGCCCAGTTTCGAGTGGCTACCAGCGTAAACCCCAAATGGATTGCGCCGTGGCTGGATTGGGGAGCATTGTGGGTGGCACAGAAACAGCCGGACCAGGCGGTTCAGGTGATCCAAGCAGGTTTGAAGGCCAACCAGGACAGCGAGGAGTTGCACATGCTTCTGGCCTCAGCCTATTCCGCTCAAGGCCAGATCGATCATGCCATCACCGCGTATGAGGGAGCGTTGCGGCTGAATCCTCGTAACGTGCTGGTTGCGAACAATCTGGCTGTCTTGCTGGTCGATTACAAAGGAGATCCGCAGAATATACAGAAAGCATTTGTCCTCAGCCGTGATTTCGAGAAAGATGCACCGCATCCGTTGTTTCTGGATACGCTGGGATGGGTTCGCTTCAAAATGGGGCAACAGGAAGAGGCGCTTCGGATCATGAAGGCTGCCGTCGCCAAATCGTCAGAAGTCCCCACGCTGAATTATCATCTCGGGATGGCCTACCACCAGTCTGGAAAGACAACTGAAGCCCGTGCCTACCT
>JBDTPK010000659.1:0-2284 GCA_039932735.1 Nitrospirota bacterium | reverse complement strand
TATGCTGAAAACCTTGCTAAAACGCTACTTTCTGACGGGCTTGCTCGTGATTATCCCCATCTGGGGAACGATCCTTATTTTGAAGGCCCTGTTCGTGGCAGTCGAAGGGATTCTCGGTGATCTCCTGGTTCGGTTGGTGCCACGTCATTATGTGCCTGGGTTGGGGATTCTGACGTTGATCGTCTTGGTCTTCGTGACCGGGTTGTTTGCCACCAATTTCATGGGCCAGCAAATCGTGAAGTGGTGGGAGAAATGCTTAAATCGTGTGCCGCTTGTGCGAGGGATCTACTCCACGTTGAAATCCATGATGGATGTGTTGTCGTTTTCTGAGCATGCGTCGTACAATCGCGTTGTGATGATTCAATTTCCCAAGAATGGCCACTATTGTCTGGCCTTCGTGACGGGTGTGACCAAAGGAGAGATGCAGGATCTCTCGCAGGAGCCACTGATCCACGTGTATGTTCCGACGTCACCGAATCCCACGTCGGGCTATTTCTTGTTGGTGCCGGAGCATGAAGTCACGTCTGTCGATATGAGCGTCGAAGAGGCGATGAAGCTCATCGTCTCAGGCGGGCTCTGTTCACCGTCCACGTCCCTGGCCTCGGCCGTGACTACCGCGGCGAAATGGAGTACGGTCAAACAGCCTGAACGGGGAGTGCCGATCGGATGAGTCGTTCGCGAGCCACTGAAGTCTCGGCGGTGAAGAAGCCGGCCAGCGCTGGTCAGCAGAGAAAGATTGCCGGCCTTGCGGTGGTCGTGATGGCCGCCGGGCTTGGGAAGCGCATGCGCTCAAAGCAGGCGAAGGTGCTGCATCCGGTGGCTGGCCAGGCGATGGTGCTCTATTCAGTTGGGCTCGGATTGCGCGTCGCCGGAGATCGTGTGGCTGTCGTGGTGGGACATCAGGCCGATCTGGTTCGCCAGGTGATCGACCGCGTGACGTCAGGAAAGACCGGCAGCTCCCCGGTTTCGATTGTCGAACAACGGGAGCAGTTGGGTACCGGTCATGCGGTGTTGCAGAGCCGCTCGGCCTTTGCGGTGGGTACTCGGGGCGCTCCATCCAGGTATCTCATTCTAAACGGCGATACGCCGTTGCTTCAGGAGAAAACTGTGCGCGAACTCCTTCGTGTCCACGAGGCGGAACGCGCAACCGTGACCATTCTGACTGCGATGCTCGAAGACGCAGACGGATATGGGCGGGTCGTGCGTGCGCAGTCAGCCGAGCGGGCAGTCTCTCGTATCGTCGAGGATCGTGACGCCAATGCAGAGGAACAAGCGATTCGTGAAATCAACGTGGGCACCTATGTGGTCGACGGGGAGTTTCTCTTCAGCGCCTTGGAAAAACTCGACCCCAGCAACGCCCAGGGGGAATATTATTTGACGGATATCATCCGTCTCGCGGAACATTCCGGACGGCGTGTGGCCGCGGTGGTACTCGACAATCCCGACGAAGGACTTGGCGTGAATACTCGCCGACAGCTTGCGACGGCTGAGCAGGTGGTGCGGCAGCAGATTCGGGATCGCTGGTTAGATGCCGGAGTGACGATGATCGATCCCGCTTCAACCTGGATTGACGCTACCGTCACGATTGGAAAAGACACCGTGCTGTATCCCAACGTGACACTTGAGGGCACCACGGTTATCGGGGAAGACTCTGTGCTGCGCTCCTATACTAGGCTGATGAATTGCACCGTTGGCAATGGCGTGGAGATTCTCGATCATTGCGTGTTGACCGACTCTCAGATTGAGGACGACGCGCATCTGGGCCCGTTCGTCCATCTGCGTCCCGGCGTGGTGGTGCGAAAGAAGGCCAAGGTCGGGAACTTTGTCGAGATGAAAAAAACCGATCTGGGCGAAGGATCGAAGGCGAACCATCTGAGTTACCTGGGGGACGCCACGATTGGGAAAGGGGTCAACATCGGGGCCGGCACGATCACTTGTAACTACGACGGGGTGCAGAAGTTTCAGACGGTAATTGGGGATGGAGTGTTTGTCGGTAGCGATACGCAGTTGATTGCGCCGGTGACGGTAGGAGCGGGAGCCATCATCGCAGCCGGCACGACGGTTACGGAGGATGTGCCTGCGGATGCCTTGGTAATTGGGCGAGTGCCTCAAGTGAATCGTGTAGGATGGGCTGCTCGCCGGCGGGCATTACAGGCTGGCGCAAATCGTGACACGTTACACGTGAAACGTGAAACGAAGTCCACTCGCCATACTGAGAAACGACCGCAGGCTTCACAGGGTGGACAAGTGAAGAAACGCAGCAGAGGTTAAGTATGTGTGGAAT
>JBDTPK010000658.1:0-2284 GCA_039932735.1 Nitrospirota bacterium | reverse complement strand
AAATCGACGAAGAGAGCATTCGGTTGCTGGCCCTCCATCAGCCTGCCGCACGAGATTTGCGGTTGGTGACGACGGCAATGAAAATCGCCACCGAGCTCGAGCGAATCAGCGACCTGGCGGAGAATATCTCCGAACGGGCGATCGAACTGAACGAAGAACCGCAACTCAAACCCTATATCGATATCCCAATGATGGGTAAGCTGGCGCGAACGATGGTCAAAGAAAGTATCGATGCCTTTGTCAAGGAGGATGCTCTGCTCGCTCGGAAGGTGCTCGCGGACGACGATTATGTCGATGATCTGATGGAGCAGTTATTCCGAGAATTACTGTCATTCATGCTGGAAGACACCCGTACAATTTCACGCGCCATTCGTTTGAGCTTCATTGCCAAATACCTCGAACGGATAGCCGATCACGCCACCAACATCGCCGAGCTAGTGGTCTATCTCGTGGAGGGCAAGATCATTCGCCATACCACTCCACCGGGATCCTCCAACGACAGCCTTGCAAGAGGTTGAAGCCTGTTTCCTTCGAATTGATTTCGCTTCGATATGAAGAGTCAGCGCGACGTCACGCCCTGTGTGACAGCAGGGTCATCGCACATGCGGCAGGTTGAAATTGAGTGAAGATTCGACGTACTGAATTTAAGCCGTAATCTTCCATTCACGATGCGGAATTTTAGGATGTGGTCATGCCCTGTAATGGATCGAGAAGAGCATGTACTCAAATCGGTGTTTGCGGAGAACGATCTCGTGGCATCGAGCGAGTTGGTCGACGGTGTGAAAGATTTGGTTCCACGTGTAGTGAGGCATGAGACAAATGAGCGAGTCCAGACTGATGACGGTCTGTTCATTGAGATGGTCGAGAATGGTCACCGCAAGGGCATCAGTATGAAGATGGCCTCGTCCTACAGGATAAACATCTTGAGCTGATTCAAGAAGAGCATTGGTAGGCATCGGTACCTCCTTGGTGAGATTATGGAAATGAGAACCCCAGTTGATTTTCTTGTTGCGTAGCCGTCGTCGGTGCCGGACTATATCGGATCGCCACGATGCGCAGGAGACCCAGCGTGAGTAAGATGCCTCCCAGTATCGCAAATTGATGCCACTCCCCATCCGTGAACCATCGCGAGATAACCTCCGTCAGCATTACGACAAGGACTGTATCGATAATAAAAGTGACCCGGACGCGTCCTTCAGAGCAGTAGGTAAGGGTGGTCTTCAACACTTCGACGACGGCCAACAGGGTCAGGGTGTCAACCAACACCTGTCGAAGGGCCACGTCCACGCTTGCCGATAGAAGTAGCCGCAGGTCGAGAAACGTATTGACAACCCCGCCTGCTAAACCGATGAGGATCGTCAGGATCAGCAGGCTCAGAATGAATCGCGTGCCTGCTTCCCAGACATGGGTGATGTCAGAGATCATGAGCATGCCCCTGAATCGCTTGGGCCACCCATTCCAGAGAGGCTGTGCCATTGTGGTCTGTGTCATGGTCCTAGCCTAACTGGGGCACGTTCCAATCCTGTCAAGGGCTCGTTAATTTGGTGTAAACTCTGGATCGAGTAGAAGGATTGCTTCACCCACCTCCCCACCCATTCGTATCATAGCCGACGAGGCACAAAGCCTGTTACTTTTCTGCCTCAATCTCACGAAATGGAGGCCCCTGTGACAGCCGTCGATAGTCTCATGCTGGATGCGAAGCAAGCGATCATGGATGAACAACATCGCCGTTTTCAAACCCTCCATCAGGAAGGTCGCTGGGAGGAGGCGCTCCAACAAATTCATGTCACGCTCAGCTGTGCAACAGACCTCCTGAATGAGTCTCTCCGAGTCCTCGATGAAGCCTGTAAAGAAGCTACGGCCACATGTCCAACCGTTCAACTTCCCCTCCCACAACCACCTAGTGAGTAGGCCTGGCACATCATGCTCATTCGCAGCGTGGAAAAATAATCCATTAGCCGGCGATTGACCGCCCGGCGGTGGGATCGAATCCCTTCTCTGGCGCCAGCATCCATGCATACCTTTCATCGATATCCCGTACTGGGTTCATACTGCGAGCGGCCTTCTCCGGGCGTTCGCCCTCGTCGGCACACCCAGCTCCCCGCGGTCCGCCCTCCAGCTTATCCGCTGATAAACTGCCTCACGACTCGCCACAGAGCGGGCACCAGATGGGGCTCATGCGCCTCCCTGGGGACCCGCAATCTCGGCTCTAGCAGGATGCTGAAAATTTCCGCCAGCGGCGTTCTCGCATCGCTCAGAGGCTCAACGTACCGAAGCGTACGCC
>JBDTPK010000657.1:0-2286 GCA_039932735.1 Nitrospirota bacterium | reverse complement strand
CATGTTCCGTCTCCAGGATGCCCGAGGTGCTCGAACCGAGGATCACCGCCACGCGGTGGGCGCCGTAGCGCTCTCGGGCCTCTATTGCGGCTTGGAGGAACCCATCCTGCTGGAGCCCGAGGAGCGCGAGCCGATTATTCCGGCAGTCGAACCGCTCTAACTCTGTTGATACTGATCCGCCGCCGACTAATACGTTTTCTAAATCATCGACCCGGCCGATGTAGGTGGGGATTCCCACATCTTCGAAGTCGCAGGGCCGCAAACCGGAACGTCGATTCCGCAAGGCTCCATAGGTCTCATCGAGACCTTTGCCCAAGGCTGAGACGACGGTATACCGGCTGAGAATGAGTGGGGCCATCACTCTTGCCCCAACTTGTCGACGATGTGAAACTGCCTGTCGGCGGCCTTGAGAGAGATCATCGACGGTCTGATTTAGGCGGCGATCTGCAACAAGACGAGATTCGTCTTCTTCTGTTTGCTCTTCAAGTAAGCCCTGGGTCACTGTAGATGCTCCTCCACACTCGCGGCAGTCTCATACAGGAAAACAATTAACAGATTACGAAAAGACTTTCTGTGCAAAATTGCTCACTGGGAAGAAGTCGCGACGCGAAGAGGTGGTGTATCAGGCAGCTCGGCTAAAAGCGCGGCAAAGATCAGACAGGCCAGCGATCCCAAAGCCGTGGTCAATCCGATGGCTCGGAGCACGGGGATTTGCGAGAGGGCCAGCACTCCGAATACCAAGATCGTGGTCGTGCTGCATACGACCAGACCATAGACGGTACGTCCTCGCTCCGCCAGGGTGCCATGTCTCCGGTTGAAGAACAACGCATAGTCCAATCCGAGACCGATGACTAACAAAAATGACGCGATGTGGAACAGCGAAAACCGTTCACCTAGCGCGTGCAGCGAGGCTGCCACCACCACGATGGCGCTCCCGATCGGAAGCATCACCCGCAGGACGGTGACGGGAGCGCGGAGCCCGGCAAGCAGCACGAGACCGATGGCCAGGACCCCCCACCCCAAGAGTCGTAGCGTTTCATCCCGGTACATGCTGACCATTCGGTTCGATTCTTCCTTCAGATCCAAGTAGGTAATCTGTTGCGTATCCCACGACGTCAGAAGCTCCCGGAATTTCCGTCGGTCGGTGACGCCACGCAACGGCACGACCGCAGCCCAGCGTCCCTCATGCATAAACAGCAGCGAGTCTAGTTTAATCCCCAGCGCGCTCCCGCGGAACATCTGGATGTCGACCGGCTCCTGCGTCCTGGCCTTCCCTGCCGCGTCTAGGAAGGGCTGAAACAGGCCGGGCTTGAACGGCAAACCCTTCATGGCGGCAGTGAGATTCCGCTCCAAGGTTTCGCGATCAGGCACCGTCGCCTGGCGCGCCTGTTGCGTCTTGCGACTGGGTAGATAGCGAGCAGCGAGATCGTATCCTGCCAGTTCCCCTTTTCTCACGAGCGGGTCCAATGCCAGCGCCAACACCTCACTCCGTTGGAGGGCTTCTTCTACGCTTGAGCCCTCCACCACGATGAGGTCCCGGACATCAGGGACCCTGAGTTGATTACGAAGGACTTGATCCCGCTCCTTCTGCTCCGGCGAGATCGGGCTCAGATTGGCAATGTCCTGCTCCCATAGCGGCGTATCTGACCAGATGAAGGAGCCAATGGCTATCACCACAATCAGCGGGACGACAAGTCGCGCTCGTGTCAGCGTATCGATCCACCGTGCGACATGCAGCCCTTCGCGTTTGGTGTGAAATTCACTGGGAACGATGTGGGGAAGGACCCAACGGGTCACGGATGCAGCTGTGAACAAGCCGACCATCGCGAAGAGCCCCAGTTGCGACAGACCTGGAAACCCGCTTAGGAGTAATGCAGAGAAGCCAAGAGCGGTGGCTATGACTCCGAGACGCATCGTCGGCCAGATCTCTTTCATCACGGCTGGCGCCCGGCTCTCCCTGGTGAGATGGCTGAACAGATGCAGAGGATAATCGTCCACAACGCCGAGCAACGTAATTCCAAATGCCAAGGTCATGCCGTGAATGAATCCGAACATAAGATCCACGGCTACAATCCCGGCCAGGGTTGCGCTCGCCAAAGGAAGGAGCGTGAGAGCAAGAATAGAGACGGATCCGTAGCTGGCGAAGAGAAACATTGTGACCAACAACGTCGCGTACAAGGACAACCACCACACATCATCTTGGATGGTCTGCCGCATCTCAACGGCAATGACGCTGGGCCCCGTCATGACCAACCGAAGGGGAGCTGTAGCAGGGGAAGTTCCGGT
>JBDTPK010000656.1:0-2288 GCA_039932735.1 Nitrospirota bacterium | reverse complement strand
AAACGCGCGTGGGCCGAACAGATCGATCACTATCGGCCTGATGCGGCGCTCGTGGAATATCGGACGCGCGTCTACCCGGAACTCACGGCACGAGTCGATGTCGGCTCCCTCAGCGTATTGGACATGATCGATATGGATGAGGGACGCCTGGCTATCAAAGACTGAGCCGGAACATGAAGACGGCGTGAAATGGAAGTAAAGGCCCCGTGTCGCTCTGTGCGGACTCTTGGGCGTCTTTTCTCAAGGGAGTTGCCTCGCGCTATGAGGCGTGGAGATTACCCCTCAACATATCCGTATCCACGATTTCGATGTCATCTCATCTCCTTCTCTTCAAAAATGAAGTGCTGCACAAAATTGAAAACATAAATAACACAGACAGTACAGTATTGTACGTATATGTAGTTCCCACAGTGCTAAGTCATTGATAATCAACATTGTCGTGCTGGACCAATAATTGCTCTCCCCCTTATACAGATTCACTCACCTCACGAGGGAGACAATAATTATGGATTGCCCGAAATGCAAAGGACTGATGATGTTGGAACGATTCTCGGACTTTTTTCTGGCCTTCTATGCCTGGAAATGCGTCAACTGCGGGGCCGTCATCGATAAGACGATTGCCAATAATCGGAGAAACAGTCTCACCGCCAAAGCCGCGAAAGAAGTTGAAGCGGCCACCGTGTAACACAGGGGCTGGTAGGCATCGAAGCTCCGGTATCGCCTATGCGTGAGTCAACAGCGAGCGGACCGGAGTTCTTGGATACGCTCCAGGCAAGAAGCGCCTGCCTTGGGACCACTTCCTCTAACCCACATTCCACAGTCGTTCTTCGACTCTCGTAGTCTTTTCTCCTACCCAATACGATCTCGTGCCGATGCAAACAGTCTTCCAGCTTGACAAAGCGGAGACCTGAGCGTGGCGCCATAACCAAGCCCATGAACCCACACGCCTAGATACCTTCTCATATTGATTCTCTTTCGAATTCGAAATGGCCCTGGAGCGGTATGCCTGGATGAAACCAGAGCCTCCATTTCTCGGCATGCGGTATTCCAACTTTTCTAGCCCAATCGGATGGTGTCTCGACCGGTTCAGGCTGTTATGATAGGGCCTCCATGTTGCTGATGGAATAATCCTACGGCTGCGACGCTCACACCCAGGGATTGACTGTCGGCTTATTCGATGCGTTTCCATGCTCGAAAAGAGGAGAACCCAATGACACATGAAGACAGGCCTGCGGGGCGCCTCCTTTCGCGCCGTGATGTGATGGCATATCTGGGCGCCACGGGTGTGGCTTGGCTGATGGCCGGCAATCTGTATCCTGGGCACGCTGTTGCAGGCACGCGTGGACCGTCATGTATGGCTCGACCAGAGCAAACCGAAGGCCCGTATTTTGTCGACGAGCGCTTGCATCGAGCCGACATTCGCTCCGATCCGACCGACGCACGAATCAGACCCGGCACACCACTGGCTCTCACGCTACTGATCTCTCGCCTCAATTCCGGAGACTGTCAACCGCTGCCAGGCGCCCAAGTGGACCTTTGGCATTGCGATGCGCTGGGCGTCTACTCAGATGTACAGGATCCTGATTTCACCACTCTCGGCCAGAAATTTCTGCGCGGATACCAGATCACCGACGCACGTGGCGAAGTTCGGTTTGTCACGGTGTACCCTGGTTGGTATCCTGGTCGGACGGTGCATATCCATTTCAAGATTCGCACCGCGCCTCTGGCCCAGCGGAGCTTCGAATTCACATCTCAATTGTACTTCGATGATGAGCTGACAGATCGTGTTTATGCCGCTCCCCCCTATGCCGCGAAAGGACCGCGCATTGTTCGAAATCAGCATGATTGGATCTTCCGACGTGGCGGTGATCGACTGATGCTGGAGACGACGACAACGACTGACGGTTATGCGGCATCGTTCGCAATCGGCCTACAGTTTCCCTAACGCGCCATGCGGCGCACGACGTTCGAGGATTCATCTCATTTCAATCCTGGATTCTCCTGCTCCTAAAAGATCTCCCTCTGAGAATGTTGGGGCACTCGGCTTCCTCCTCGCCAGCGCAGTCTTTTTCATGACCACTCATAGATCATTGGAACTCCACGAACCGTACGGCACCCAACCCTCTGTCATTGTTCGCCCTCAGAACACTCTGCCTCATCTGTTCCGGCGGGGAAGTGAGTTGGGGGCCGCGGCTGTTTCACTATCCTGTCCCAGCTTCGTTCGCAGGCATCAATCGACAAGGCGAGTGGAATCTGCACAACCCTACTGGTTTCATGGGAAAACCATT
>JBDTPK010000655.1:0-2293 GCA_039932735.1 Nitrospirota bacterium | reverse complement strand
CCACCGGCGACCGTTCGGCATAGGCGCAGGCGATCGCGTTCACGGTATTGAGTCCGCCGACGCAGTAGGTCACACAGACCGCCCCGATGCCGTTGATACGCGCATAGCCATCCGCCGCAAACCCTGCACAATCCTCGCGTGTGGTGCCGACATGTTGAATCGGTGAGGCCTCGATTAATTGGTAGAGGCTCAGGACATAGTCGCCGGGGATTCCAAAGATATGACGGACCCCCAACTGGTGGAGTCGGTCGATCACGGCAGAACCGATGGTCGGGATTCGTGTCATTATTGAACTTTCTGGTTATGGAGTAGAAAGGATGCGGCCTCTCATGTATAGCCGCAGCAAACCACAGCATGGGCCATCCGTCAAGCAACCAGGCGCCTCTAGAAGGGCTTGACCTTCCGGTCGCGCCATTGGATAAGTACACCATGACCCTTCATGATGACAGTCCCCGCGGGCAGGTCCGCCTCACACGCACGCATGCGGTCGAGGCGTTGGGGCATCCTTGGATCTATGCCGGGTATGTTGAGACAGGCAGCGGCGAGCTGGTCTCAGGCGATGTGGTCGATGTCATGGCGCCGAATGGGCAATTTTACGCCAGAGGCTTCTACAATCCTGCGTCCAAGATCCGTATACGGATCCTGACCTTCGATGACGAACCCATGACAGAAGAGTTTTGGAGAACGCGATTCGCGCAGGCCGTCAGGCTGCGTCAGCGGGTCGTCACCGGCACCAATGCCTATCGCCTTATCTATGGAGAGGCGGATCGATTGCCGGGCTTGATTGTGGATCGTTATGACGATGTCTTGGTCATGCAGACCCTGTCCTCCGGTATGGACCGCCGGAAAGTTCTGTTGGCCGATCTCTTGTGTCAGGAATCCGGAACCACGCGAGTGTATCTGCGCAACGATGCCAAGAGTCGCACGCTGGAAGGGTTGCCGCTGGAGAGGGGATTTCTCCGAGGGGGTGGTGCGACGACGATCGACATCCAGGAGGGGCTCGCTCGATTCCTTGTCGATATCGAACGAGGGCAGAAAACCGGTTGGTTTTGCGATCAACGAGATAATCGACTGGTGACAGCGCGGCTCGCCGTCGGCGCGGAGGTTTTGGAGGTATTTGCCCATACTGGGGCCTTTGGGATTCATGCGGCGCTCGCGGGAGCGAAGTCGGTCGAAGGTCTGGATGTGAGTGAGGAGGCTCTGGCGCTCGCACGCACTCATGCCGTGCTCAATAAGGTCGCCGATCGGTGTGTCTATCGATCGGCGGATGCTTTTGAGGAGATGCGAAGGCTGGAACGGGCAGGACGCTGCTATGATCTGGTGTTGCTTGACCCCCCGGCGTTTGCACGGAGTAAACAGGCGGTACCTCGTGCCCTGGCTGGATACAAAGATGTGAATCTTCAAGGGATGCGGCTTGTCAAGCCGGAGGGATTTTTGGTTACGAGTTCCTGCTCCCACCACGTAACTGAACAGGAATTCTGGACGGGAATCCGCCTTGCTGCACGCGATGCAAAGCGGCAGGTCCGTCTGCTTGAACAGCGTGGACAGGCCAGCGACCATCCGATCCTTGCCGCGATGCCCGAGACCCGCTATTTGAAGTGCTTCATACTGCAAGTATTGTGAGCGTGAGTTCGGTAGGGTGAGAACATCACTCGTATGCAGGGCGCTCAAAGAGGCTGTCCAGCAGTGCTCTCGCTGCGGGCCTTCACTCGCTAGGGCCTCGCTGGACAGCCTCTTTGAGCGCTCTGCTAATCGCTCGGTGGTTCGAAGTGGCCTGATGGACGGTTCTGCCAGGGTACGGTCGCCTGTTTGGCTTGCTTGACAAGGCTACGCAAATTCACTTCCGCTGCACGGAGCAATTTGGGTTCGCCGCTTTGCATGATAGCGGTCAGAAGGACGTACAGCGAACGGTCCATTCGTGATCCGGTGAGAATTCGTTCTGTGACAGGATCGGGCCCTGTGGGGATGGAACCCTCATCTTCCTCTGGACCTTCAAACAAGGTACGAAATGAGGTTGGATGGCTAAAGAGCCAGGCCGGAGGGATCTTCAGCGCCGCAGCGAGCGCTTCGAGTATCGAGGCAGAGGGATCAACCTCTTCCGCTTCAATGCCCTCTAATATGTGAGGTTGAAGATGCGACTCGGTCGCCAAGTCGCCAACCGAGTGGCCTCGCGAGATACGCCAGGCTTGAATCTGTTGTCCGAGCGCCATGGCGCGATAGTACTGAAATTGGGGCGCTCTCTGCAACCTCCCTGTGTTGAGTTATGGCACGATATATATTTAAACACAATGGC
>JBDTPK010000654.1:0-2293 GCA_039932735.1 Nitrospirota bacterium | reverse complement strand
CGGGCGTTTTCAAATGCATGCCCCGGAAATTGCGTTTTCACACTTTCAGAATTCATGCCCTTTGCCATAAAATGCTGCGGACAGTACGGAAGGACGCAGACGATTTCCCTGCCAGCTCCGTATTCAATAGTTTGACCATCGCCTTCGGGTCGCCTAGATATTTCTCGGCTATGGTAGCCTCCTCAATTTGTTTCCGTGTACGCCCGCTGATGGTATCGATGACGGTAAAAAATTGCCTGAGTGTGATGGATGGATTGTCCTGTTCACCTCAATGCTTCTTTCCCAAAGATCAATGCCAAAACACTCTTTTCACCTACATTCTCATCTGTCGCTTCATCCTCAAGCACTCCTCAGCCCCTCTATACGTGAGAAAGCCCTATGTCGGACTGCGCAGCACCCTTTATGAATCAATGTCCAGCGAGAAAACCCCCGTGGGCATCAATCTTTCCCTTCCGTGAGCCTAGGGCAAAGGCAAGCATCGGAGGAGGCCGATACGGCTGCTGCCCACGAAATACTGTTGAATAGCTCAGATTTACAAGCCGAGAGTTTTCCCCCAGACCAACACCGTTTCGCACCGAGCGCTTGACGGAAAAACGACCCGCCTTCGGCTAGGTGGCGTAATCCGGCAATCCCTCCACAAGAATGTCCTCAGCTGATCGCGGTTCCGCTCTGCGCAATCGGCAGGCTATTGTGAGAGATTTGGGCGATCCCCTTCATCCCTGTGTCGAGTATGATCGGCACGTTGATTCGAACCGAGGCAGGCATCGCATATCCTCGCCCAGGTCGAACATTTATTTAGTGCTACGACAACTAGTATGATCGCAGCTGCACACGGCGCCTGGGCCGGGCGGGTTTCTACAATTATCCGAGCAGAATTCTTTCCCAGGTTCAACCTGGCATTTACATTGAGGATGGGCGCATTTCTTTTCGTTCATGATCATCTCCTTCAGAACTTGTTACTGGGGTTGGCCTACCGAACGGAAACCGACCCTTGCGAATCGCGCATGGGTTTTAGATCAATATCCGTATCTGTACGGACCATATAGCGAATCGTCCCGAGTCGATTGAAACAGAGGGCGGCCGACTCATCGGGCTTTACCGTTGCAGAATTGTCGATCCCCGTTAACTTGGAGAAACCGCTGTGACAAGACACCTTTCCTTCCAACTGCTCGGCAAAAACGATGGTAACAGGTTTTTGACGTTGATTCAGCCAGCGCACTTCATCTCCTGCACGGACGGTCAGCGAATCCGGCGCGACGGTGTCGGCAATGACCACGTTCTGAACCTTGCCGGTGCGCACTCCGCCCGAGGTATCTGCCTCTACCGTCTGTGCCGGCTGATGTTGTGAACAGCCCAGTCCTGTTAAAATAGCCGCGACGATAATCCATATTTGCATACGCTTTCCTCCCTTCGGCTGTACGGTGCGTCCTACTCCACGCACAAATGATTCTGCACGCTCTCGATTTCGCCTTCCTTTTCAACGTTACTACGCCGTCTTTGACCCTTACCCTCAACATGGTCCTGATCCACATATAATTTCCACGAGAGCATGTCCTTGTTGCTCTCACTGCTCGAATCCCCCTTGAACCGCGCAATTGAATGGCAAGATCGTTGTGTATTACGCTCACACCTTCGACCAACTTTTGCGAGATCGGAGGCAAGCGGCTTTTTGATGTTCCCTCTCCCTTGAATTGGTTCTACTTCCCTTTGAAGTTGTCGGTATCCATGGTGTGTTCTCTTTCCTAGTGCGTTAATGACTCAATCTATTCCTCTCACATTGTTTCTGTACCGTATCTGGGCATACCGGCCTACTAGATGAATCCCTAGTCCTGGTTTCGGGTCACTTCTCAGGCAGGGGCTCTAGAATGTCCGTCCCGAGACTCTTCTCAGTGTTGGGTTAAGAAACTGTCAAGATCCTTAGCATGTTCTTCTTTGGCAGCGACATGTTCCAGCATGCGTCGTGTCGTCGGATCGACGCCTCCAATTTACTCGAGCAACTGCCGGTAGCTGTCGATCGCGATGCACCCCGCCACCAAATCCTCTTGAATCATCTCCTCCGGAGTGGTCCCCTCAGCATATTCGCTGTGGCTCCTGTCGAGAATTCCGTGGGGAGAGAAATTCGATTCCGCACCAAGCTGGAGGATACGTTGAGCCAGAATGTCCGCATGACCCTGCTCATCCTGTGCATGTTCGAGAAGTTCTTGCTTGACACGCTCGGAGTTGATTTCTTTGGCCATATAGTAGTGACGTTTGTAGCGAAACACACAGACAACCTCAGTGTTCAACGCAACGT
>JBDTPK010000653.1:0-2294 GCA_039932735.1 Nitrospirota bacterium | reverse complement strand
TACCCGCTGCGAGATGTTGATCCCCCCGCTTGATGTCAGGTGAATTGAAGTAGGCACAGCCGGCAAGAAAGGCCATGGTCCCTATGGCAAACCCTATTCTCAATCCCGTCTGTTTTGCGATGTTATGGCCGAGTCTATTCATCGATCGCACAACACGGTCAACCCCAAAAACCGAGAAAAAGGGAACGACTGGCATGTGATGCCTCAGAAAATCTATAGCAGTCTCTCTGCAGTTGGGCAACGAGAATCAAAAAATCAGCTGGCGGAGAACGGTGAGTGTCCGGTCTGCAACGGCTACAGGGAGGGAACAGCAGTGGCGGCGCGAACTCGGATGGGTCGATGCGTGCGTGTCTGGTTCAACACAAGATATACGGAGCACGACCAACAGAAGGGCACGTCCATGAAAATGACGCGAAAGAATCACGAACCAAGGTCAAGGTCCACGTGGCCTTGGTCGCGATTCGAAGAGACCTGACACAGCCGCCGTATTTGACGAGACGCCGAGGGATACGCAATACCTGATCTTAAACCTGGGCAAGCGGCAGGGGCCTACCTTGGGGGTTGCCAATACCATGACCACCAACTTCTGCATCGAGGTGGTCCCACAAGCCCTAGCCAGCTGTGGTACTCGACCATCGTCAGCACCGACCAAGAAGGCTAGTTCACCAGCAAGGAATACACGGGACTGGTGAAAGACCATGCATCCAGATGGAGGAATATCGTGTTTGTGGAGAACGGGTGTGGAGTAGCGTAAGAAAGAACGGCCAATCCCCTATAAACGCCAATACTTGAGCGTCTTAGGAAGTTTCGTCTGATCAAGCAGACATTTCACATCAATCACCACACCCTCCCGCTGACTGCGGAGAGGTTTGAGCAGCTTCTGTAGCCCCATCGTCGCATATTGACTATGCGCGACTGCCACAATCAATCCGTCGATATCTTTGAGATCATCCCACTTGCTCAAATGTATCCCGTATTCTTCGACCGCCTCTTCCGCTCGCGCAATCGGATCATGCACCAGGACTTGGACCCCATACTCTTGCAATTCGCGAATAATGTCCGGCACCCTGCTATTTCGCAAGTCCGGCACGTTCTCTTTAAACGTGAGTCCCAAGACGGCCACTTTAAGATCGTTGGCCGGCCGAGCCAACTCACTCAACTGCTTCATCGTCTGCTCAGCCACAAACTTTCCCATTCCATTGTTGATACGCCTCCCGGCGAGAATCACCTGGGGGTGATAGCCCACCGATTCAGCTTTGCTCGTCAAATAGTAGGGGTCGACCCCGATACAATGCCCTCCGACCAATCCCGGGGAAAACTTGAGAAAATTCCACTTGGTTCCCGCGGCCTCCAGGACTGACTTTGTATCGATCCCGAGACGATGAAAAATAAGGGCTAACTCGTTCATCAACGCGATGTTCAGATCTCGCTGGGTATTTTCAATCACCTTCGCCGCTTCTGCCACTTTAATGCTCGACGCCCGATGAATCCCTGCCTTGACCACGAGCGCATAGGTGTTGGCAACAATCTCCAACGAGGCGTCATCTTGGGCTGACACGACCTTGATGATCGTTTCCAGTGTATGTTCCTTATCGCCTGGATTAATGCGCTCAGGAGAATACCCGAGGGTAAAGTCCACCCCACACTTCATCCCGGAGGCCTGTTCGAGAATAGGCTGACACACTTCTTCCGTGGCTCCCGGATAGACCGTCGACTCGAAGACCACAATCGACCCAGGCGAAAGATTGGCCCCGATCAGTTCGGAGGACGTGCGAAGAGCCGTCAAATCCGGCTGCAGAGCTTCGTTAATCGGCGTGGGCACGGCCACGATGATGAAATCCGCCGCCTTGAGATCGCTGGACTGACAGGTGTAGTGGACATCAGTGGCTTTCAGATCCGCAGCGGAGAGTTCACCTGTGCGGTCAAGCCCCTTCTGTAACTCCGAAATCTTGGCCTTGTTGATATCAAACCCGATCACTCGCTGCCGCTTCCCGAATGCAACGGCAATTGGTAGACCCACGTAGCCTAGACCCACGACTGCAATTTTTCTCGCTTTTGCCTGAGACATGAATTCCTCCATCAGTTTCGATCAGAATGGCAGAACGTCGCGTTTCCGTCAACGAAGTTGAGTGGAATCAGCGTACCGTACCAGTTCATTTGAGCAGAACAGGTTCACCAACCTTGTCATTCTTATTCTCCTTCGCAGAATACCCCGTAGCTCCCAGCTTTCGTAACTGAAGTGACTGCTTCGGCGGAGTAGGCTGCCACGGGGATGAAGGCGAGAAGAATAATAG
>JBDTPK010000652.1:0-2297 GCA_039932735.1 Nitrospirota bacterium | reverse complement strand
CGCCCTTCATAATGGTCAGCGAGCGGGGCGATCGTGCCATTTGTTTCCAAGCGCCCGATTTGTCCATCACCGTGGCGGCAGAGAACCAACCGTCCCTGTGAGTGAAGGGTGGGTCCGTTCGAGCCTGGCTCCTTGCCTGCGAACAGCGACCGCTATGCGCCGGAAATGGACGATTGCGCTGAGACTCAGCGAGGCAGTAAGGCGGTAGGCGGTCAGGACGGAACGCGACGACGGCAAGGGCAGAATCTTGAAGACTCGCCAGCGCCTCGTTGGCTTGGTCAATGTAGTAGGCCCAGCACGCCTCGAATATCGCGCGAGCATACGCTGGTACAGCGCCCGCGCTTCTGTCAGATGCTTAGTCTCGGCCATCACTGCGGCTGCCTTGAGGGTGCAGGCGGCTTCGAGCGCTTGAGGATCGACTGCCTTACGGAGCGGTTGGTTCGTCACGTGGTCTCCCAATGCCCTCATCCAGAACGGTGGTTCAACTCTCGCGAGCACCACGCGCTCACTGTTCAATGATCAAGGCCAACACCGTGGATTGCTGGCATCGAGACATTGCTGATCGCGTTCCCACAACGGCATGATGGGTGGTGTAGTCTCTGCTGATGGTCGATCAAACAGCAACACACCCT
Source organism: Nitrospirota bacterium (assembly GCA_039932735.1). Classification (GTDB taxonomy): domain Bacteria; phylum Nitrospirota; class Nitrospiria; order Nitrospirales; family Nitrospiraceae; genus Palsa-1315. The sequence goes on along the minus strand of JBDTPK010000652.1, from coordinate 1,665 downwards.
GGCAACCACTGATGAGGATTATTAGCAGGCAGACTGTCCAACGCATGGACTTCTGTCGTTGCAATGTGACTGCGCTTACAGACCTTGAAGAGAAATAAACATGGATGCAGGCGATTGAAAACTGCTGAGCCGACTGGGACGAGAAATCCAGAATCTTCGTTCAGTGGTAATCAGTGGTCTCATATGGGTAGACAAAACTGGGAATTTCTCTGGTGTTACCAGTCAACCAACAGGCAGAATACCGAGGAGGGAAATGTGGGTACTACGCCTCCGGTTGAGTCATTGAAACGTAATGTGACAATCATCCACTCGTTCTGGTCTCAGAGCAAGACCGAAGGCGCCAGACGAACTGGCGGGGCGGACCCATGCTGGGCTCCGCTCACCGCCAGGACGTCGAGCGTCGTCAGCTTCAACGACTCTGAGAAACTACTTGCTAGCCTCAACTAACTTCCCGTCCAGCATCACGGCTTGGCCTTCCGCCAACTGCATCTCTTTCCCGTCCTTCATCACCATTTTACCGTTCATCAAGACCCTCGTCCCGTTGCGCATGGTCGTCTCACGATCCATCCGGCCAATATCAAGGCCATCCTGCATTCTCACAACCTTACCAGCCTTCATCATGACGCCATCCTTCTCGGCGGCCACAACGGGAGAAGCAAGGAATGACAGAGACAAGCAGAGCCCAACCACTGCGAGTGTCACGTTTCTATAATTCATCATGGCGTAATTAAACCTCCAATATATTAATAAATGATGTAAATGAACTCTCCTTGACAACATTAAACCTGGAGCGGCAAGGAGGGACCGCGTCCGGCTTGGGCTGACACGAGGCCAGCCTCGTTTCCTGACTGCCACTGTGAAGCGCTGATTACATGAATGTTTTTGTGGTTCGTGAGGCAATCGATGAGTTAAACGAGAGTGGCTGCGGTACCAGTGGGCTCAGCTCACAGCCAAGACTGGAAGCCCAGGACCACGCATCACAAGTACCCGCTCGCCTTTTCCGCAACGGGCACGCTCATCGCGCGATGCGCGTGAAGTTTCCGGCGCGTTTCTCTAAATCGTCTTGCTCTCAGCACACCAGACACACACGTCGTCAATCACCACGCACGCAGCTCGCACTCGGTGACGCTGCCGATCAACTTGCGAGGTCCTGTCTCATCAACCACAGGCTGCACAGCCGAGAACTGAGTGACGCATCGCTGCAACGACGCATTGTCTCTTCTTCCTTCGCGATCTGTGCAACGACTCTGTAAGACATTGCATTATTGACTAGTGCCTTGGAGGCTGTCAAGTACACAAATGGAGTGCTATACTCGCACCTCACCGGAAAAGCTAAGGAGCAGACACAATGTTGGTGCAGGGCATGGCCAAGACCGAGATGACCAGGTTTTGGCAGTCTATGTTTGATTACTGCAATGCAGATTATTCCTGTGTGGTCGGATGGGGCATTGTCGGAGTCGTCGCATTCCTCGCGGTCGTCATGGCTTTTGGGTATCTAATCACGCGCGCCAATAGAAAAAGAGAAGAATAGAAGAGGACCCACCCTGTTTGCCAAGGGCATAGCCAAGATGAGCTGAGGGGGGAGGCAACCAAGCTGACTGACACCCCCTCGTGTAACGGCCCCTCTCACCCGCCTTATTCATAAGCGCTTCTGCTGCCATCGCT
>JBDTPK010000651.1:0-2298 GCA_039932735.1 Nitrospirota bacterium | reverse complement strand
AACCGGACAGATCACGTGCTACAAAAACCGGACAGATGATGTGCTATCTACACTATCTACAGGGTGGTCGTGGCAAGGGCGAGCCGGATACGGGGACGAATCATGTCGGATTTCGGATGGTACGCGAGGCGCGTTGAATGTTGGTACCTACTCAGGTAGATAGGCTGAAGGCTTTTAGGGGTTGGGCTTCTTGCGCAACGAGGATTCATCTCTGCTTGAACCCAAGGTCGTAGAAACTCAGAAGGTGTTGAATGGCTTGGTTCGTGCCTTGCGAGATAATTTATAGTCTTCAGCCTTCGGCCTGAACACCTGAGTAGTTACGAATATTGCAGGAATTCGCAGAAAGCTGATGAAGCCCTTAAGACCTTCGGGAAGCCATCACGCCGGCATGCCTCGTGCCCACGGAGGCCGAATTGACAGGCTGGAACTGATGTTATCCCAAGGCGAGAAAGGCTGCTTGCTCATCTCGCACGAAGGTCTGCAGGTCGTCGAAGTGATGACGGAGGAGCAATGCGATTTCGTCGGTTGTGCAGTTGCCGAGCCTGACCCAAACAACCTTCGGTGGCGGCCCAAAGAGAAAGCTTCGTTGGTGAAAATCGGAGTCCTTCGACACGATGGTCAATCCGTGTTGAACGGCATAGTCCCAAACGACCTGGTCGTCTGCCGCATGCAGCGCCACATCTCGAACGTGGACCGAGCCCGGGTAGAGATCACCGACGAGTTTGATCAGCCGAGGGGACAGATTGTGGTCGAAGAGCAGGTTCATTCGGGAGGAATAGACGCCAACTTGCGCTCGCGATCAGCGGCAAACGCAAGACAGGCGCGGATGTCTTCCCGACTGAGGTCGGGAAAATCGGCGAGGAGTTTGTCTTCGGTCATCCCGGAGGCAAGGTATTCGAGGACCTCGTATACGGTGATCCGCAATCCGCGAATACAGGGCTTGCCGCCTCGCTTTTCTGGCTCGATGGTAATGCGGTCTCGGTACGTCATGGGCAAAACCTACGACAACGGGGCCGTCTTGTCAATTTTCGCCGGACACTCCGTATCTTCTTGTCCCGCTGGGGAGTGGATCGGGAGTGGGCTGCGAGGAGGAAAGCCGGACCAACAAGCAATCCTCGATCATCCACGCGCAGTGCCTGGGTGTGGGTGGGCGCGGCCGGATGGTATGAGACCTCGGCCGGTTCGCGCCACTCATCACCGTATCCGATGGCCGACAGGCTGGGCTCGCATTCCGCGGATAGTCTCGATCCAAGCGAACCAGGCGTGAAGAAGAAAGTGCATAAGGGCGGATCATTTCTCTGTACCGATCAATATTGCGCGCGCTACATTGCGGGCGGCCGTGGCAAGGGTGAACCGGATACGGGCACGAACCATGTCGGATTCAGGCTGGTCAAATCCGCGGACGCCGCCGCTGGACCGGGGCGTTAGGTTGAATTACTTCATAGCAAGGCGCTATGGTCCAGAAGGGCCGTAATGAAACTGAATTTTGAGTGGGACGAAGAGAAAGCCAGAACGAATCTCAAAAAGCACAGAGTAAGTTTTGATGAGGCCGTCACAGTGTTCACAGATGCCTGTTCAACGACCATCCATGACCCTGACCATTCAGCGGATGAGCAACGGTATATCGCGGCGCTTCTGACAAAAGTCGCGTGTTGGTAGTGGTCTAACCGAACGCAGCTCGCGCATACGTATCGTCAGTTGCCGAAAGGCAACCCCATCGGAGCGGAAAAGAAGCCAATGGCTGGAGTCAAAGAGCTGGAGAGTGCCGATATGCGCATAGAGTATGACTTTAGGAAAGGAGTGCGTGGCAAGCACTCCAAAGCCATGCAAGCCGGCTATACCATCACGATCCATAAAGCGGATGGGACAACGATGGTGAAGGACGTCATGCCAAAAGAGGGTGCAGTTGTTCTTGAGCCGGAAATTCAAGCGTACTTTCCAGATTCCGATTCTGTGAATCGAACGTTGCGGTGCTTAATTCCGCTGCTGCCTCAAAAGCGTAGAGCAAGGACGAAGAAATCATAACAAGGCGACCGAACCAAGTTCGAATTCGCGCAGCGCGGCGGGTTGGAACGGAAACCCTACACCTGGGATGATGAGTTGAAATCCGACGGCAAGTTCATGGTCAATACATTTGACGACGGTCCAGCCTTTGGCCTGCGCTTCGTCGAGACCTTTGTCCAGACGAGCGAGGGAGTTGACGCCGCGTCCTGAGTCATTGGCTCCCTGGGACAGCATCCCGGATGCGGAGAAGCCGTTCCAACGCCGGTTGATGGAGATTTTTGCCGGTTTCACGGA
>JBDTPK010000650.1:0-2298 GCA_039932735.1 Nitrospirota bacterium | reverse complement strand
AGATGGTGTTGATCGGGGGTTTCACATACTGCATGGTGTCATAAATGCCCAATCCTGCCGTGACGCTTCCTCCGGGGGAGTTGACGTATAGATTGATGTCTTTTTCAGGGTCTTCGGCTTCGAGGAACAAGAGCTGCGCAATAATCAGGTTAGCAAAGATGTCGTCGATTGGCGCGCCAAGAAAGATGATCCGGTCTTTCAGGAGTCGTGAATAAATGTCGTAGGCGCGTTCGCCTCGGTTCGTCGTTTCGATCACAATGGGAACTAGCATGCCCGTCGTTCCTTTCCGCTTAGCAGGATACTGAAAAATCTTCCGGTTTTGTTCTCACTTCGGTCTCGGAAAACATAAATTGTAAGGCATGAAAGGTGAAACGTGGGATTGCTGAGTGGTCCCCCTTCGAAACCTATTAAGTTTCACCTTTCACAAACGACAAGGCCCATCCCGCCCGGCGCTACCCCTGAATCACCGCATTTCGGTACACGAAATCTAAGGCTTTATCCACCAAAATCCTGGTACGTAAATCATCGATGGACTCTTGTCCTCCGGCTTTGATCATCTTAACGAGATCGGCCGTTGGCATCTTGAGCTCCGACGCCAGCCGCACAATTTCGGAGTTGAAATCGTCCTGCGTGACGGTCAGCCCTTCTTTTTCGGCAATCGCCTCCAAGACGAGACTGACTTTCACGCGGCGCGTCGCTTCGTCCCGATGTTCTTGGCGAAGGCCTGTGAGATCCTCCGTGCCTGGCGATTCCTGGGTGCCACCCTTCCGCTGCTGTTGCTGCTGTACTTGCTGGCGAATAATGGCCTCCAACTCACGCTCCACGAGGGTTTCCGGGAGATCGAAGTGGTGGGTGTCCATAAGGCGTTTGACGATCGTATCCTTATAGTTGTCTTCGATTTCTCGCTTCAGCGCCTGTTCCATCCCTTCCCGCAGTCTGTCTTTAATTTCTTGGAGCGAGTTGTAGGGACCGCAATCTTTGGCGAATTCATCGTCCAAGGCCGGCAACTTCTTTTCCTTAACGGATTTGATCGTCAACGTAAACAGGACTGTCTTGCCAGCAACGCGCGGATCGGGATGGCCGACTGGGTAGGGCTGAGAAATTTCGAGCGCGTCGCCCTCTTTCTTTCCCGCAACGTGTGAATCGATTTCCAAGCCCAACACGGATGCGTGTGATCCGACCTTGTGAAGCTGACCTTCCTTCTTCGTACCTTCCAGCGGTGTTCCATTGAGCATACCTTGCAGGTCCAGCACGATATAGTCCCCATCGACGATAGTATGGCCTGCTGGTGTGGCTTCCAGGCGGGCCTGTTGTTCGCGCAAGACCTCAAGGCCTCGATCAAGCTGTTCGTCGGTGACGGTGCGCGTGTCGGGTTTGAGAGAGATCGGACTCGGCGCTTTATAGTCCCGCAACGCGATGTTCGGTTTGATCTCGACAGTTGCGGTAAACGTAAAGGGTTCGTTCTTTTTAATCTTGACTCGGTCCAGAGGAGGAATTTCAACGTGGACCGGTACAATTCCCGCTTGGCGGACCGCCTTCTCGTAGAAGTCCGGCACGAGAGCTCGGATCACATCCTCTTCCACGGTTTTTGCGTAGCGTTTTTCCAACAGGGCTAAGGGTACTTTGCCGGGGCGAAACCCTGGGATATTGACCTGGCGGTTTAGCTCGACATAGGCGCGGGTAAATCGTTGCGTGACTTCATCTGCCGGCACCTCAATCTTGAGGGCGCGTTTCATCGGTCCGAGTTCTGTCACTTCCATTTTCATAGCCGTTGCGTACCCTTATTCCCAGTAAGAAGCCATCCAAGGACTACCGATCCGTCGTCGTTTACCAGGTCGTGATCTGGTGCGAGAGGGGGGACTTGAACCCCCACGGTTACCCACGAGATCCTAAGTCTCGCGCGTCTGCCAGTTCCGCCACTCTCGCAGGGTGGGGTATGCAGGAGCTGACTCCTGTACGATGAGCACACACACGAAAAGACACATTCTTCTCGCTATTTTGTACCGTTGCATGCATCTCACTGTCAACCCATACTCATGTGGGGATAGCGGTATGCTCAAAAAGACGACCGGCTTTTCTGAAGGTTGAGGCTCAGGTCAAGGCTGAGATGAAAAAGAGCCGATCTTCACCCACCCGTGACCTTGCTCTCTGCCTGCTGCAGAGGTATACACTTGTGTGCTATTTGCCCACATTATTCATGATGGTTCGTCGTAAAACTACGCGGAAGCCAGGAAAGTAATAGGAGGTGAGAGGCGTAGGGAAGTTCATGAATAATACGGGCATACGTGAATTTCCGCC
>JBDTPK010000649.1:0-2307 GCA_039932735.1 Nitrospirota bacterium | reverse complement strand
AAGCTTGAACATTGGGCCAACCAGTTCAAGCCCTATTCATAGAACTAATATGCGGGGCTAACGCTGTTCAAACTACGCGGTGCGTTGATTCTATCTTCCCTACATAAGGAGGGCTATCCAAATTATATCTGCTGTGATATCGTCACAATCACGTAACCCGGATATCGTAGAGCAAAAGGTCTATTAATGTACCTGCTCCACCCAACCTCGAAGAGAATTACCACTGAAGCTGCACGTTTTTTAAGGTCAACAACGTTGGTTCCCCATGGCAAAGCAATGGAAGAATGGGCGAAAGCTCCTCGTCATGGGTGCCGTGAGTCAAGATTTTAGTCCGACCTATTTAGGACTCTCATTGTAGAAAAAAATAATTAGAGAACGTAACTCTGACCCTATCGAACAAATAGAACAACGTCAGATTGAGGAGGACGGGCCCATGTCAGACCTCTTACCAGCCACCACGTTCCCTATCGCCTCAAGCCCTGCCGATGATCCTACGATAGTGGACCGAACTATCCTCCGCCACAACCCCGATATACAAGGCACAACGATGGAGGGCGAGACGGTGTTGTTAGATCTGAGCACCGGGCGCTACTACACCCTGAACCGGTTAGGCAGTGTCATCTGGGAGCACTGTACCGGCCAGAGCACGATCAGCGACATCCATGCGGTCCTGTGCGACCGCTTTGATGTTGTCCCCGAGCGGGCCCTCGACGATCTCGTCGCCCTGGCCAACCACCTGGTCCAGGAGGGGCTACTTCAACAGGAAAGGAGGTGAGGAAACATGAACATAGCGAAGAAAGAGTCATATGTGCAGCCAGTGCTTGTGAAGCACGAACTCTTGCGGGACATCACCGCAAACCGTTCTGGCTACGAACACCATGAAAAGAAGCACGGCCACCGCGATCGCGACTAGATAAGCCAGGGCTGGCCGGTTCCTCAGAATCGGCCAGCCATTTTCTCGCGTGGCGTGCGGGCGTAGGTGATGATCGTCAGTCGAAGGGCCGGGCGACGAAAGTAAAGAGCGTCCTGGACTGAGCATCGGTATTCCTCCATCGCCGAGAGCCACGGCTATCTTTATCGCGCACATGCGTATGTGTTGTTCACAGACTTTTTGATCTTATTCCAAGACCATCTGGAAGCCCTTAGTGAGGTGTGGGCCGCTCAGTCTGTTTCGACATCGAACCTATGGTAGCTAGAGCTCAGAGATCTCATTCTGAACCCTGGCGTACGGGAGTTTCCAGCAATCTACACAGGTTCAGGTTTCCCGTCATCATCAGTACGTGATTGTGCCTCCTGTCGTCGTCGCGACACCCTCCCTTCTGTGAACGATCAAGCAGCTTCCAGGCTGGCAGCCTACAAAGGTAGGGCAAGTCCCCAACCTTTGGGAATCTATCCAGAATTGCAAAGTAGAGCTACCTTTCTTGAAGACACCGACGTGTTTTTCTGTAGATCGTCCTTTCTTGGAGCTGACTTTTCGATTCGTGCCGTTGCGCAAATGGAACAACATCAGATCGAGGAGTCCAGGTCCATGCCTAGTCCCTCACAAGCGACCCTACTCCCGAATGTCTCAGCGCATGCCGTTGATCGTACGATGCCAGATCAAACCATTCTCCGATCAAATCTCGATGTACAGGGGACGACGATGGAGGGCAAGACGGTGTTGTTGGATCTGAGCACCGGGCGCTACTACACCCTGAACCGGTTAGGCAGTGTCATCTGGGAGCACTGTACCGGCCAGAGCACGATCAGCGACATCCATGCGGTCCTGTGCGACCGCTTTGATGTTGTCCCCGAGCGGGCCCTCGACGATCTCGTCGCCCTGGCCAACCACCTGGTCCAGGAGGGGCTACTTCAACAGGAAAGGAGGTGAGGAACAATGGAACAGAAGAAGGAATCGTATGTCCAACCGGAGCTCGTGAAGCACGAGTTGCTGCGCGACATCACCGCGCAGAAGTCTGGCTATACCCCTCGTGAGCAGCCCTTGTAACGAGGACTGATTCCCGTATCAGGGGAACGTGTGGCAACCATCAGGTGGGGGGACAGCATGACGATGAACGTGGTAGAAAAGCCCATGGTCGAATATCTGTTTTCCATGTATGGAACGCCGGTGAGATATTCCACGGCGTCGCCCCTGTTGGCCGCACCGGTGAATGAGCTGCTGAGGCATTTTCGGCGGGACTCACATGAGGAGTCACCCCCGCTCACCCTATGCTTCCAGGCTGTCCAGGACCGAGCGGATATTCCGCTGACGATGTCGCCATTTGCACGTCACCTCTCTTCGGGGACGGGCGCAGCGGTGGGGGATCG
>JBDTPK010000648.1:0-2308 GCA_039932735.1 Nitrospirota bacterium | reverse complement strand
CGAGTCCTATCTCCCAGCCTATGTGCTTGACCAAGCTGTAACGTGAATGCCTCTCCGAGGGACAGAAGCCGAGTATGTCCGGATCTGTCGCAAAGAATGGTTTTGATGTCAAAAATAAGGAAATACTCTGTGACGTCAAAACAATAATTGTTCATTTTACAGAGATTTTCTCACCAACAACGAGATGAACATTCATCTCGTTGCACCCATTTTTGCTACTTGCGACAGAACCGAGGCAGGACCATCTCCAGCAGGCCGGTCTCGCGCGGTTGCTCAAACCCGAGGCCCAATCGATCCGGCCGATCTCGCCCCATTCGCTGCGCCACACAGCCGCGACACTGGGCTTGAACCATGGGACCACCATCCGACAGGCCCACCCCATGCTGGGCCATGCCGACATCCAGGCGACCATGATCTATCTGCACGGGCAGGACCGGATTGTGCATGCTCCGCAGCACCATATCCCAACTTCTCCCGCCCCCGTTCGCCCGCCGGGGGGCAATAGGTAAGCGGGGTTGGCGAGCACTAGCGACGCACTTCTTTCTCAGGGACATTCCTCCGAGTCAGGGACCCAGGTGAACTGCCGCCTGAAGTGCTGCACTTGGAGTTGAAACTCAAGGGAATTATTCAATGATTCAGGGTGCCAGCCCGCGCATCACGCAGCAGATGGTCGGGATGCTACCGCCGAAGATTCCCGTGATTCCAGACGTGCCCGTGCGTCCCACGACGATTGTCTCGTGCGGTCCACTTCTCGATTCTTCAAGAATGGTTTTCGCAATGTCGCCCTCATGCCCAAATCTCAGGGCGACCCGGCTCCTGTCAAACACAGCAACGTCTCACAAGCTTGTTCGAGAATAGGGCACTCGGCCTCCCTCTCTGGCTTCACCCAGGCCTTCTGTTCCTCCCTCCAACGGGGGCTCAGTCCTTCTTCCATGTCGGGATTTTCAGATCCGCCATGCTCCAACAAGCCGCGTGGCATCGGCTTGAGTACGGGAAAAAGTATGATCGTGACATCCGAGGTACGATGCAGAAGCGATCTCACATATCGTACGGCACGTAGGGCGTGTTCGGATTCGTCCACAGTCAGAAGAAACGCGCGTATGGTAATCAGTCCCGAATTTGCAGAAATGGGGCCGCTTAACGTGAATGATCTCCAGTTATCTCATTGGTTTGGCCGTCGGAGGCTGCCGGCTCGAACCTTCCCCACGTGCCGGCTTATCTTTTATAAATCGATTGCATCCTCCTGATCCTGTAATACTCAAGCGATAAGGCTGTAGATTTTCGTCAATACAAAAACCAACTGTCTCCTTCGCAATTGCGGCCTTAGGCTCGATCTGCCACCACTGGCAATGCATACACAGCCCCCAAGTCGAATCTGAATTCGTGGGCATATAAAGTTCCTTTCATTAAAAAGTTGCTGGCGTAGGTTCTGCGATGGATGTTGACGCAGGCATCATTCGGAAGGTCTTACAGGCAAAGTCTTTTCCCAGTGACTGGGAAAACCCCTAGGATCCTGAAAGACCGAAGGACGCCGACGGGTGCTCTCCCGTGGGGCTTCGACGAAACGTCCCCTGCCTGGTAATTGCCGGTATCTCGCTTCCACTCCTCAACGGAATGGATGCCGCTCGGCAGATTAGGCAGGTACACCCGCAAGTCGAAATACCGATGCTCACACTGCATGCAGATAAAGCATCGTGGGAGAAACGTTTCAAGTCGGTGTGACGGCGTATGTGCTGAAGCAGACCTTGTCGAATGAACAACCGATGGTTGTTCAGGAGCTCGTCGACCACATCCGCGCCACCTAGAGACCTCACAATGCGAGGCTGGACTAGATAAATTGCAAGCGCTGTATCACCGCTGTCCGAAAAGGCTCGACGAGCCAGCGAAGGAAGGATCGGATACGGAAAGGCTGACGCCACGGGGGACAAGCACGTTGTGAGACGATCGCAAGGGAGATGTCTCCCTTTCACGCCCCACACAATGAGCTCTCTTGACGACGCTGACCGAACAGTTGAAATCCTGTGAAGTGCTGCCCGGGCTCGTATGCCCCACAGAACCGCATCCATCGGACGATGACTGAGATCGGCCGTGTGCACAAGACCATTCGCAAACATATCAATTCATTCGGTCCGTACCATTTCGATGTGGAACGAATGCGCCAAACTATCGACCCGATGGTCAAGGACCCGTTATGTGGTTTTTCGGTTGGATGTGCCTAAAACCGCACCCAGGGATTTTCCTAGAGGACGGTTCGTTCGAATGTTATAGTCTGTCTGAGGGAAGAACGAGAAAACAACCCACTCATTTT
>JBDTPK010000647.1:0-2308 GCA_039932735.1 Nitrospirota bacterium | reverse complement strand
GATTCAGCCATACGAGACGGGTGTGATCACCGCCATTCACGTACAGGATGGCCAGATCGTCAAGCGGGGAGAGGTGCTGATTGAACTCGACTCGACCCCGAACCGAGCTGACCAAAATCGAGCCTCGAATGAATATCAGGCTGCGAAGATTGACGCGGCTCGTTTACGCGCACTCATCGCCGGCCACTCGACATTCAGCGCCCCTGCCGATGGCGATCCCCAACATCTACTCCTACAACGCCAGCTCCTTCGCGATCAACGTGCAGAGTATCAGGCCAGAGTCGGGACCGCACAACATTTGATCGATCAACGAAAAGCGGCGCTCGACCAAACGAAAGAGAATATTCAGCGGCTTGAAGCGACGGTGCCCATGGAGGCAGAGCGTGCCGAAGCCTTCAAGAAACTCTTCGAGCACGACGCGGCCACCAAACTGGATTTCCTTCAAGCGGAACAGCAACGGATTGATAAAACCCAAGAACTGGCCGGACAGCGCAAGAAGTTGCATCAGGATCAGTCCGCCTTGTCGGAAGCAGAAACCAACTACCGTGCGCTCGTCTCTGAGTTTCAACAGACGAAACAGGCAGAACTGTCTCTGTTAGAAACCAAGGCCTCGTCGTTGGTCCAAGATGTGACGAAAGCTGGACAAAAGGCTGATCTTCAACGATTGACGACTCCGATCGACGGGGTCGTGCAGCAGTTGGCGGTTCACACGGTGGGCGGTGTCGTGACCCCAGCACAGGAACTTCTGATCGTGGTTCCGCAGGACCACCCTGTCGAAGTGGCGGCTCAGGTTGAAAATAAAGATGTAGGGTTTGTGAGGAACGGCCAGATCGTAGAAATCAAGGTCGAGACCTTTCCCTTCACCCTCTATGGCACGATTCCAGGGAAAGTTTTGAGCGTGTCCGACGATGCCGCGTCGATTGAGAAGGTTGGACTGGTCTATCCCACCAGGGTCAGCCTGGATCGATCCACGATTCAGGTGGAGGGGAGGCAGGTCAATCTGTCGCCAGGCATGGCGGTCACCGTTGAGATCAAGACTGGCCAGCGACGCATGATCGAATATCTCTTGAGCCCCTTACTAAAATCAGTAAAGGAAAGCTTTATGGAGCGATGAATAATCCATTATTTTTCAGGATAACAATAGTTCTTCAACTTACTGTTCTTGTCACGCTATATCTCGGATTTCTTTCCCACGCTGAGGGCGGTGGTGGAGGAGGGGAGAGTAGGCCGAACTCGCCGGCACCTCCGCTTCAGTCGTTACACCTCACCTTACGCGGTGCGTTGGCTGCGGCAGTCGACAACAATCCCGACGTGCTCTTCTACAAAGAGCGGATCGAAGCAGCCCGTGGGCAAGTGCAAACGCAGTTGGGCGCCATGCTCCCCAATCTTTCCTCGACTGTCCGGCAAACCAGGCAAACGCAGTTCCGGGGAATTTTTGGACTCGACCCTGTCAGGTCCGACCCCTTCAGCATTTTTGATGTGCGAGTCAGCGCGACGCACAACCTCCTGAGTGTCAGCATGATTCAACGCTGGCGTGCCTCACGTGAGATGCTCCATGTCAGTGAGTCTGAATCTGAGAGTCGAAAATTCGACACCATGGCCAGCGTGGCGCTCACATACATGGAAGGCCTGAAGGCCATCGGCATGGTAAAAATGCATGAGACCAACCAGCACGTGATGCACGATCTGCTCGGACTCATCACACAACGTCAGCGCGCCGGTGTCGCGAGCGGCCTCGACATTGCCAGGCTTGATGCGCAGCTTGCTGGTGAGCGGCAGCAGATTTCAGCCGCGTACTATTCCGTTGCGCGTGCCAAGCTGAATCTGCTCAATTTGTTGGCGCTTCCCTATGAGACACCGCTGGCATTGACCGATGAGTTTCGTGCTGATGTGCTTGATCCACCGGCTGTTCAAGTCGCGGTCGAAGATGCCTTGAAGCAGCGGCCAGAAGTGATGGCTCAGGCGACGCGCGTGCGGGCCACGGAACTGACCTATTCCTCCATCACTGGCGAGCGCCTGCCGTCATTGGTCGCGCAAGGGGACTACGGCCTCATTGGGAATCGCTGGAACAACAGCCTCGATACGTACAACATTGCCCTGTTGCTCCAAGTCCCAATTTTCGATGGAGGGCAACGAGAAGGCCGTATCGCTGAATCCCGCAGCCAATTACGGCAGGAGGCGCTTCGCCTCCAATCCATTCTGAACCATGTGAAAATGGAAGTGCACGATGCCATGGCCGGCTTGGCTGCGGCTAAGGACCAAGTAGGTATTGCGCAGACCGGCATGGGGGCGGCGACGAAGGAATTTG
>JBDTPK010000646.1:0-2311 GCA_039932735.1 Nitrospirota bacterium | reverse complement strand
CCGAAGCCCAGGCTCGTAATACAGAAGCCCTGGCTCAGGAGGTGGAGACCCTCAAGAAGCAACTGGAATCCATCCAACAACAACTCGGCAGCCAGACTTCCGGGCAGGGTAGCCCAAATCCGAAAACCATGCCGCAGCAAAAATGAAGGCTGAAAGGCCGAAGGTCGTGGTTCGGAGTCCGGCGTTTCAAAAGCTTCAGCCTTCCGCTCCTCAACCTTTCCCAGCAGGATGCCCAAAAAGGCCAGACTTATCATCCGCCCAACCCTGGCGACTACTTTACCCGCCCGCTCAGGGTCTGCCAGGACAGCCTCTTCACTCCTCGACGCGCCTTATCTCAAGCAAAGCCGCAGGCGAGTAACTAAAGATGATCCTTCCAAGCTTGCTCGTTTACGTGGCCTTAGGATGAACCGGACAAGTCCCCACTTCGCGCGTCCCAACTAGGGTCTTCTGAGACCGCGCGTTGCGCGAGTATAGGAAACTCACCGGGCTATCTTTCCCTGCTGGTGGACTTTTTCAGCGTCCTGCTAAGAATTGCGATAGCCGTTCGTAATCGGCATCCGTCTGTCCTTCCCCAAGGCCCGGTGCGTGATCTTGATGCCGATCGGCGCCTGCCGGCGCTTATACTCGCTGCCATCCACCATCGCCATCACGCGCGCCACCGTCGGACGATCGTACCCCGCTTCGACGATCTCTTCGAGCGACCGGTCTTCTTCCACATAGGCTTGGAGAATGGGGTCCAGTATCTCGTAGGGAGGCAGCGAGTCTTCATCCTTTTGATTGAGCCTCAGTTCGGCGGTCGGCGGGCGGTCTAACGTCCGTTTGGGAATTACCGGGGTTGTGCCGCGAAGGTTACGAAGCCCCGCCAGGGCATACACCATCGTCTTCGGCACGTCTTTGATCACTGCGAAACCGCCGGCCATATCGCCGTACAACGTGGCATACCCCACGCTCATCTCGCTCTTGTTGCCCGTCGTGAGGACCAGATGGCCGAACTTATTGGAGAAGGCCATGAGGAGATTGCCCCGAATGCGGGCTTGGAGATTCTCTTCCGTTGTATCGGGTGCACGCCCCTCGAATGTCTCCGCGAGCGCCAGCCGATAGTGCTCGAACAGCGCCGTAATGGGAATCGTCCGGACGGAGATCGTAAGTCTTCTCCCCAATTCAGCGACATCGTCATAACTGTCTTGCGACGTATAGGGCGAGGGCATGAACAGGCCCCGCACGTTCTCGGCGCCGAGCGCATCGACGGCGAGCACGGCGGTCAGCGCCGAATCCACTCCGCCACTCAAGCCAATCACCACACGCGTAAATCCGTTTTTCCTCACGTAGTCGCGCACCCCTAACGTAAGAGCCCGATACACTTCCTCCAGCTGGTCCAAGGTCACCGCCAGAGCAGGGACCGCGCGTACCCGAGTTTTTTGCAAAGCGGGAAGCGGCGCCGCATAGACCTTCACCACAGAAGCCACACGCTGCGGCAAGAGCTTTTTCCGTCCGGTTCGTCTCGCCCGCGCAACCGCCTCCATGTTGAGATCAGCGACGATCAGATCTTCTTCAAAAGCGCGCCCCCGCGCGATGACCTCACCCTGGTGATCAAGAATCACACTATTCCCATCGAACACCAATTCATCCTGAGCGCCGACTGCGTTGGTATAAGTGAGCACCACGCCGTTTTCCCTCGCGCGGGTCGCCAGCATCTGCTCGCGAGCTCGACTCTTACCCAGATGAAACGGAGAAGCATTGATATTCACGATAACTTCGGCGCCTGCTGCCGCCTGGAAACCGGTCGGACCGTCCGGCAACCAGATATCCTCGCAAATGTTGACGCCGACCACCGTGCCACGCAGACGAATAAGCGGCAGCCGCCGGCCAGGATGAAAGTAGCGGCTCTCATCGAACACACCGTAGTTTGGTAAATACCACTTGCAATAGGTTGTGATGAGCTTCTGATCTGCGATGACCGCTGCCGCGTTGTAGAGTTCGTGCGCGCCGGCCTGCACGACCGACGAGCGAGCCGGCTTCGGATCGAGTCCATCGCTCTGGCTCACGTAGCCTACCACCGCGGCAAGACCTCGACAGTGACGGACGACTTCTTGAAGTGCGCGGCAATTGTCTGCAATAAAACGAGTCTGCAACAAGAGGTCTTCAGGCGGATAGCCGGTGATCGCCAACTCCGGGAATGCGACCAAGTCGGCCTTCGCCTTCTTTGCCTCGCGCAGCCAGGCTATGATCCGGCGGACGTTCCCACCCAGATCCCCAACCGTCGGATTCATCTGCACCATCGCGATACGAAAAGTCCGCATAGTTACCACCA
>JBDTPK010000645.1:0-2320 GCA_039932735.1 Nitrospirota bacterium | reverse complement strand
CCGTGACGACGGGAGTCGGGGTGGATGTGTTATGCAAAGAGTTCGAGCGCGATCATGACGACTACAATTCTATTATGGCCAAAGCCTTGGCAGACCGCTTGGCTGAAGCCTTTGCCGAATACATGCATAAGCTGGTTCGGGACACGTGGGGGTATGGCAAGAATGAGGCGTTGACTTCCGAAGACTTGATTCGTGAAAAGTATCGCGGCATCCGCCCCGCGCCAGGGTATCCAGCTTGTCCTGATCACACAGAGAAACGATTGCTTTTCGATCTCTTGTCCGCAGAACAGCACACAGGCATCACCCTGACTGAAAGCTTCGCGATGTGGCCTGCCGCCTCGGTGAGCGGGCTCTATTTTGCCCATCCGGAATCCAGGTATTTTGCGATAGGGAAGATCGGGAAAGACCAGGTGCTCGACTATCAGACGAGAAAAGGGATGCCCCTCTCAGCCCTTGAGCGATGGTTGGGGCCGAACTTGAATTACGACCCGAATTGAGGATGAGTCCAACGTACAGGATGAGCGAATGCCTAATAGTGAGGCGGACTAAGACGCTTCTGCGAGGATGGGCCGTCGAACCGGCTTCGCTGTCGCAGCGGTCAGTGCTGACTTCACCCGCCGATACCGCGCTTGCGCCCAGCGATTCACGTCTTGTGAATCGGTAAAGACCAGCTCCCAGGCTTTGACAGCGTCCAGCATCAGCAACTGGTGCGGGTGATGATCGCCGGACACGTAGACGACGAGCACGGCAGAGTTGCCGGTGAGGCTGATATCCGTAAACACGTGCAGCGTGGCCCCCTCCGGCAGGGTGACATCACGAGAAGCGGCCTCGACGAGGGGATGGTAGAGCCGCTGAAGAAATAGGGACGTCACTTCGTAGGCGTTGCTCGCACGCATGAGGCGAGGATTTGGTTTCTCCCCAAACAGGTTTTCGGTCAGATAGGTTGCAGCCTCCCAGGTAGGCATGACTCCTGCCGTAACCAAGGACTCGCACAGGTACGCGATCCAATTGCGTGTCGCCACCTGTTTGCGCGCAGCCGCTGCCTTCTTCTCCATGATCGTCGATCCTTTCGCGTGGATGAAATTTTTGAGTCCAGGGTGCGGGAATCCGTGCATGAGTCTGTGCTGACGAGATGAGGGAAGTATATCGGCGGGTAGAAAAACGGTCAACGAAATGACGAAATGACGAAACGACGGCTAGGATTCGGGAATTATCCCGAGCGTCGGTTGGTCGGCATACCGGTCATGGATGTCCTTGAGGTCGTTCAAGGAGGAGAAGAAGATGTCGAGGAGTTCAGGGTCGAAGTGTTCCCCCCGATGTGTGATCATGAGCTCAACGGCGTGATCGAGGGAGAACGCGGGCTTGTAGATCCGTTTTGTGGTGAGCGCGTCGAAGGCATCAGCGATCGCGGCGATGCGTCCTTCCACTGGTATTGCGTTGCCTTTCAACTTGCGCGGATATCCGTTGCCATCCCAACGTTCATGGTGGGTCCAGGCGATGGAGGCCGCGACTTTGAGGAGCTCCGCATCCGATCCGCTGAGGATACGATAGCCGATCTCCGCATGTTGAGAGATGACAGCGAAGTCTTCAGGCGTGAACTTGCCGGGCTTGAGGAGCACGTGATCCGGCGTACCAATTTTTCCGATGTCGTGCATCGGACTAGCGGTGCGGATCAAATCACACCGTTCCGATGAGAGCCCATGCTTTTTCGCGAGCAATTCACAGTAATGGCTCATGCGGTGAATATGCTGTGCCGTCGCGCTGTCCCGGTATTCGGCGGCGATGGCGAGTCGTTGAATCGTCTCCTCTCGAGAGAGACGCAGCTCCTTTTCACGTAGCTCAAGCCATTCGAGCGCTTGCTGGAGCGCCATCGTCCTGGTTCTGACGACATCTTCAAGGTTTTCTCGGTGCAGGCGATTTTCCAGTTCAAGCCGGCGGCGGCGGAGCGCATTGGCGACATCGATCATGACCTCATTCGACTCGAACGGCTTGACGATGTACCCAAAGGCGCCCATGTCTAACGCCGCGTTCGCCAGTACCGAGCTATCGAGGCCGGTGACCATGATGACGGCGGTGTGAGGATGCTGACTCATGATATTACGAGCGAGATCCATACCCGACTCACCTGGCATATTCACGTCGCACAATACTAATGCAAAGGGCTGTTCAGCCATCCGGGCTCGTGCCTCACGTGCATCGGCCGCGAGGACTGTCTCATACCCGTGGGTTTGAAGCATGTAGCCGAGCAGCCGGCGAATCGGTTCTTCGTCGTCAACGATCAGAACGCGTTTGAGGTCAAAGAGGGCTTGCTGAGCAGGTC
>JBDTPK010000644.1:0-2323 GCA_039932735.1 Nitrospirota bacterium | reverse complement strand
TAATCCGTGCGATTATCCACGCTTCGCATCGACTTGTCCACGCCGGATTCGATGAATTGACCAGTATTCGTTCGTCCAGTTATGCTCGATCCATGACAACTCGCCTCATCATTGCGATCATGGTTCTTCTGTTCATGGGGGCGTCGGGAGCGGTAGCGGGATCAGAGCAGAAGGCCGATGCCGTTTCGGCTGAAGATTATGCCTTGTACGACCTGGTCGTCACGAGCAAGTTTCTCACGTCAGCGACTCAGTTGGTTGTGATCGAACGCCTGACGCGGCTTCGGTTTTCCCAATACCAGGGGAGGCCGGCGACGAACGAAGTCTTTCAGGAGGAGGGGTATTTCGACGGTGAACTGCCGGTGGACCTGATCCGAGAATTCCTCTCGGTCAACCAGCAACCAAGCCGACTCGAAGGGCGATTTCACTTTGCGGTCGGCTACCGGTTCGCTACGGAGGGCAGAATCGAAGAGCCAGAGGTCTCCCTGGCCCGTCAAGTCACGGTAGCTGGCTCGGTGCCGGTTCAAGCGCCGCCGGTCTTGGATCGTCTGGGGTTCTCTCGCGTGGCGCGAAACCTCCGCAACGATCATGCGCTGCTGTATGTCGAAACCCTTCGTCCCGATGGCACCGGAGCAGGATTCCTTGTGTGGGGTCGCCGTCAAGGACAAAGCTGGACGTTGTTCGACACGGAAGTCGTGTGGACCATACAGGTTCAGGACGATCCAGAAGAAGGGCCGCTGCTTGCGCCATGAAGGGCTTGGGCGGTAGCATGCGTCCAGGTTGACGACAATGATTCGAAAAACATTTTCCGTTCCGCCTCTTGGTTGCAATTGCTCGATAATCGGCGATCCGGTGACGAAGCAGGCGATCGTGGTCGATCCGGGCGGTGCCTACGAGCGAATTCTCCATGAAGTGCAGCAATTGGGGCTGACGGTCACGCATCTCCTCCACACCCACGCCCACTTCGATCATTTTCTCGCTTCCGGCGACATGAAAAAGGCGACGGGAGCGACAATCTGTCTGCATCAGAACGATCTTGAGCTGTGGAAGCACCTCGAGTTGCAGTGCCGGATGTTCGGCGTGACCTACGTGCCGGTCCCAATGCCCGACTACTGGCTCAAGGATGAGGAAAAGTTGCTGGTGGGCCAGGTCTCCGCTGTGGCACTGCATACGCCCGGCCACACCCCAGGGTCCATGAGTTTTCATTTCCCAGTCGACAATCTCGTGTTGGCGGGCGATACGCTCTTTCGAGGCAGCATTGGCCGCACCGATCTCTGGGGTGGAGACTGCGATGCCATCGAACAATCCATTCGGGAGCGGTTGTACACCTTGAACGATGCGACGATTGTGGTAACAGGGCATGGCCCGGAGACGATAATCGGGGTGGAGAAGGAGACGAATCAGTTTGTCCGTGTCTAACAGGCAGGGGAGGTGCCCATGACAATATCCATGCGGTTTGTCCTCTCTTTCTGTGTTTTCTGTGCCCTTGTGCTTCCTGCTGGCCCTGCTGCCTCATCCCCCTCGACAACTTCCGAGCAAGTGACGATCACGGACGTGAAGGTTCGCATGTCGGATCAAGGTCCGGTCGTCCTCTTGCAGGCGGAAGGCAAGGCCATTCCGATCTTTATTGACGTCACTGTCGCCGTATCCATCCAAGGCGCATTGAATGGTGAACGGATGTCTCGCCCGATGTCGCACGATTTAATGCATACGATTCTTGAATCGTTTGGCGGCAAAGTCACCCAGACAGTCATCACGCTAAAAGGCGGGACCTATTACGGTGTGTTAACCGTTGCGGTGCAGGATCAGGTGAAGACGTTCGATAGCCGGTCATCCGATTCCATCGCGCTCGCGATTCACTTTCAGGCGCCGATTATCGTGGGGCGGGATTTGCTGAACTCGGCCGGACGATTGCTGGAAAAGCCGAAAACCGACATGTTATGAGGCCTACTCTTTGGCCATCCGCTCTTTCAATCGTGCAAGGCGTTTCTCGGTGGACTGCTTGATGAAGGCCATGTTTTCTCCGAGGTGTTGCTCGGCGTTAATTTTTCCGTCCTCGCGCCGTTTTAACTGGTCCAGCCCGAATTGCGCGATCACGGGGCCATCTTCCTGGTTGAGCGATTTCCAGATCGACACACATTTGGTTTGCAGAAGAACGGGGTACGTATCGCAGGGTGGATCGGCTGCCCACGCGGTGCTCCAACCGTGTCCCAGTAGTATAAATGCCAACGCCAGTGCAGTCATCGTACGTCGTACGTGTATTCGCGGCATGAATGGATCCTCGCAGATCGCCTCACGATAATACAACTCAACTGGTCTTGCAGAC
>JBDTPK010000643.1:0-2326 GCA_039932735.1 Nitrospirota bacterium | reverse complement strand
GCCGAATATCGTGACGACTGATGAGAAACGTCGCGAGGTCTGGATGTACGACAAAATCTCGACCGACCGGGTTGACGTGGCCAAATCATCCTTTGCTGGCATCATCCTTATCATGGGCACCAAATCGAGCGAAAGCTCCAGTTCCACACGGCAACGCACCCTCACCATCATCATCAAGTACGACGAAGAAAAGAAGGTTCGCGACTTTGCCTACAACTCCACACAATTCTGAGCGGCCAATCGCAGGGCGACAGGGCAGCGTGGTACGGATGGGGGTGTGGCTGGCCTCGCTCGTACTGCTGACCGGGTGTTTCACTCCTACAGAGCCAGCCGAGCTGTTTCAGCTGACTGCGGAAACACCCAGACACCGGGCCATGCAGACTCGATTCTTTGAGACGCCCAACGAAAAAGAACTGTTGTCGGCGTCTGCCGCGGTGCTCCAAGATCTCGGGTTTCAAGTCGAAGAGAGCGTGCGCGAGGTCGGTTTCCTGCGGGCGACGAAAGAACGGAGCGCCCGGGAGTACGGACAATATCTCCAACAGGCGTTGTTCTTAGTTCTCTCACTTGGAAACCTGCGCGCCCCAGTGGATCTGCACCAGAAGATCGCGGCGGGCTTGATCACCAGACCGCTCAACCAAAACGCCACCAGGCAGGAAGTCCGTATCGTGTTCTACCGCGTCGTATGGAAAGGCGACGGACAAACCGATCAACAATACATTCCGCCTGGCCAACAGTCTATGGAAATGATCCGAGACCCGGAAATCTACCAGCAATTTTTTGCCAAACTCTCCAAAGCCGTGTTCCTGGAGGCACATACCCTATGATGGAGCCAAGACAAAGACCTATGGCCGACAAACGAAGTGTCTGGGGAGGCCTCCTCATGCTCGGAAGCCTCATACTCTACGGCTGTACGACACCGAGCACTCCGCAGGATCTCCTGGCGCCGACCGATGCGCAACTCAAAATCCGCAGCATCCAGACGCGCACCTTCGAGGTCAAAGATCGGAACGCCGCCATCCGCGGAGTGATCGCGTCGCTCCAAGACCTCGGGTTCATCATTGAGCGAGCCAATGAACCGCTCGGACTCGTGACGGCTGCACGATTCGCTGAGCCCAACTATTACGACGTCGTCAGCGTCACCGTCACCGTACGGCAGGATACGAAGGACCGTCTGACCATCCGCGCGAATGCCATTTACAACAACAAGCCCCTCGACGATCCCAAGGTGTATCAGAATTTCTTCGCCTCCCTCGAGCGCTCACTGTTTCTTACGAAGGAGTAAGGATTCACAACATGGCACCCATGGCCCTGAGACATGCCGCTATGCAACGCGCTGTGGGCGCCGCACTCCTCTCCGTGCTTCTGATCCAAGGCTGTGCTCCCTACGAATCGCGGCACCAGAATCAATGGAATTCGCGGGAGCAGATCTGGCTGTCGGAAACGAGCCAGCTCAAGGTCCGGGCTGCACAAACGCGAGTGTTTGACACCACGGACCGCCGGCGGATGTTCGCGGCCATCATTTCCACCATGCAGGACCTGGGCTTTACCGTGGAAGTGTTGGATGAAGAGCTGGGAATCGTCTCAGGAAAGAAATTTATTGAGATCGAGCAACCCTTTGGCACAGACCCGTCCTATCTCCTCTATCGCCCTGATACACTCCTGCTCCTTACTAGAAATTTCCATTCGTGGGGTCCATTCCAGCATCGCAGCAATCTGGTGCGCTTCACCGCCACCATCCGCACCCGCGGGGAATCCCAACTCGTCGTTCGGGCCAGCGCCCAATTCTACTTGCAGGCCGTCGAAGAACCAGGCCCGTACCAACAATTCTTCCGCGCCCTGGAGCAAGCGCTCTTTCTACAGGGTCAGTCGGTAGAATAATCCACCTGCCACAATTCCCCATCAGCAATCAGCTCCCTAGGCATCGTTCGCAAACTTAGCCCGCATTATGCTAACGGTTCGCTGTACGTTGCTTCGCCGCGTCGCAAGATCAGCGTGCGGACCCAGGAAAAGCCTTCGTGAGCTACGCCTCCTGCATGCGCACAAACTGGCGCGCGTCAATCAAGTCCTTTCTGATGCAGAGATGCTTCTCAAGCAACAGATGCTCCAACGCTGCAATCCGTGCCGTCATCTCCGGCAGCACCATATCGACCTGCTCACGCAAATCTTGAAGTTGGCGGCTGAGCCCAGAATCCTCTCGCTTCGCAGCGGGTATCTTCTTCGCCTGACCAACCGCTCGACCTTGCATCCGCTTCCGCGGGACAATCCTCTTGATTGACATAGTTCCCTCCTGGTTGAAACTCCTTCTCTACCAGACTTTGCAGGCGGT
>JBDTPK010000642.1:0-2327 GCA_039932735.1 Nitrospirota bacterium | reverse complement strand
CGTCAGGTGTTGGAGAGGCTCTACGAACGGATGCCGGCTCGGAATTTCTCCTCTGATCTTTTGGAGCAGGCTGGCACAGTGTGGTGGCACTCGAACTCAGCGGCGTCGGGTGGAATGATTGGGATCGGCCTGAACGGATCGCCGAGAGTCTGCACCGGATTGGAAAGGCCCCCGTGTTTCCAGCTGAATTAGGGGGAATGCATAGGATCTGAGGCAAATGACAATGGCGTATGTGTCGCGACGGCTGCTGAGATCGAAGTGCGGATGATTGTGGCGGTGTGTGTTCTGGTTGCTGGACGAGTCTAGGTATACGTGAGAAGTATAAAGGAAGGAGGCTTCACATGAATCAGCCCGCGAGAAAGAAAGTCTCACCGTCCCGCTCACCGAAGCGATCTTCGAGCAAACAATCGGTGACATTCGAGTATTTCGACCCGTCGGCGACAGTCGTGACGCTCGTCGGGGATTTTAACAAGTGGGACCTGAAGGCTCGCCCTTTCAAGCGTGATGCCGGCAGGCTGTGGAAGGTTACAGTTCGGCTGGAACCAGGCACCTATCAATACAAGTTTGTGGTCAATGGGGAGCGATGGGAAGAAGACCCGCTGAATCTGCATCGGGTTCTGAACGAGCACGGCACCTTCAACTCAATTCGGAAGGTCGGGCAACCATCCGCAGATGGTTGCGAAGCAGGAAACGATATGCCGAAAGGACATGATGGGCATACCCCCGCAGGTTGAAGTTCCGCTCTCTCGAGTCGAGAGACGCAAGGCCCAGACGAATCGGCGTCTGTTGGATGTCGCACGGAAGCTCTTCTTCGAAAAAGGGATCTTCTTGGCCAAAGTCGAGGACATCACGGAGACAGCCGATATCGGGAAGGGGACGTTCTATAAGTATTTCGACTCCAAAGAGACCATTATCCGCGTGCTACTTGAGGAAGGGTTTGGTAAGTTGCTGTTGAAGACGGAAGAAGCCGTCCACGATGCCTCTTCCGATTCAAAGATTCTGTCGGCCGTCATCGGTGTTCGAGTGGATTTTTTTCTGGCCCATCCAGACTACTTACTCCTCTTTCACCAGGTTCGGGGGCTCTTGCAGCTCGAGGACGCTGCCGCCAAAGAATTACGGGGAGTCTACGATGCCCATATTCGAAGCCTGGCGAGATTAGTCAAGCCCGCTATAGGGAGTCGTGGGGTGGCCGACGCGCGCGACGTGGCGATGGCGCTCGTCGCCTATACATCCGGACTTTTGACCTACCATGTGCTGTTTGACGGGCGCGAGGTGGTCAAGGGCAGACGCGATTACTTTGTGCGGGTGCTCGATCGAAGTCTCAAGTCTCTGTTGAAACCCGGCAATGGGTCCTGATAGGTCCTGAGACATGGATCGGCAGGAGACCGCTGCATGAGTCGTCGATGAAGAACGGCTGTGTGCTCTATCAGGGATATGTAAAGCGCACGAATCAATTGGCCGCGTTTCTATTGAGAAGGAGGGCGTCATGAAGGAAAACAACGCAAAGTATTCGACCATCTCAATCGGCTCCCCGGATTCAGCGAACAGTCACTGCAAACGCACATGGCGCTGTATCAGGGATACGTGAAAAATACCA
Organism: Nitrospirota bacterium; assembly: GCA_039932735.1. GTDB lineage: Bacteria > Nitrospirota > Nitrospiria > Nitrospirales > Nitrospiraceae > Palsa-1315. The sequence goes on along the minus strand of JBDTPK010000642.1, from coordinate 730 downwards.
ACCTGCTTGCGGAGATGATGCGCGAGTGGTTGACAGTCGGGAAAAGCGGCACGATTGAATGTGCGGAAATGAAGCGGCGGTTTGCCCGGGAGTTCAACGGTATGCGACTGCACGAGTATTACTTCGAGAATCTGACACCGACGGCCACGGCGTTGGATCACCAGTCGCAGCTCTAAAAAAATCGCAGAAGACTTCGGTCGATACGATCTCTGGGGGCAGGGCTTTAAAGGGACCGGAGGGATGCGAGGCATCGGCTGGGTGATCCTGGTGTTCGATGCGCAGACCGGGAGACTGTTCAATGCATGGTTGGCCGAGCACGATACCGGTTTGTTGGTGGACACCCTACCCTTGCTGGTCACGGACGTATTTGAGCACACGTTCCTTCCCGACTACGGCCTGAAGCGTAGCGAATACGTGGAGGCGTTCTTCAACGTGATCGATTGGAAGCGGTTCGAGAACCGACTGGCGGCCTGTCTGAAAGGCCGTCCTGTCAGCTCGTTCGAGAAAGCGATTGTGAGCGGATAAAAATTTCCACAACAGCATGTGTGAAGGAGCCATACGGTGAGAACGGGCTTACGAGAACATCGCGTGCTGGCCATTATTATGGCCGGAGGGAAGGGTGAACGGCTGATGCCGCTCACCGAGCAACGGAGCAAGCCGGCTGTGCCGTTCGGTGGAAAGTATCGCATTGTGGACTTCGTCTTGAGCAACTTTCTGAATTCCGGGATTA
>JBDTPK010000641.1:0-2347 GCA_039932735.1 Nitrospirota bacterium | reverse complement strand
TAAATAGGCTTGTGCAGCGGCACCTTGGCTTCGTTCAGATGCTCGACGAACGAGACGATTCCGCCCTTGTACTTGAATACTTGCTCTTTGACCGGTTCTTTCCGCTCGTCCTTGAGTGTGATCTCGAGTCCCTTGTTCAAAAAGGCGAGTTCGCGCAACCGTTGCGCCAGCACGTCGAAGCTGAAGTCGAGTGTCTCGAAGATCTGCCCGTCGGACTTGAACGTGACCATCGTGCCACGGCGCTTGGTTTTACCCGTCATCTTGAGCGGGGCCGTCGACTTGCCGCGCTCGTACCGCTGCTCGAACACCTGACCGTCCTGCCAAATCTCCAGCTCGAGCCATTCAGAGAGGGCGTTGACCACCGAAATCCCGACGCCATGGAGTCCGCCGGACACCGTATAGGCGCCCTGTTCGAACTTGCCGCCCGCATGCAAGACCGTCAACGCCACTTCGGCGGCAGACTTCTTTTGTGTGGGATGCATACCGGTGGGGATGCCGCGGCCGTTATCCACGACAGTGATACTGTTGTCGATGTGGATCGCCACCTCAATAGTCTCGCCAAATCCCGCCATATGCTCATCGACACTGTTGTCGACGACTTCATAGACGAGGTGATGGAGGCCGTCCACACCGGTGCTGCCGATGTACATCGCCGGACGCTTCCGCACGGCGTCCAGGCCTTCCAATACTTTGATTTGATCCGCACCGTAACTGTCTGATTTCGGTGTGGTCTCGGTGTCGTTACTGGCCATCGGTCTCCTGCTTCAAACGCGAAATGGGTAAATGGTCCTTCGTGAAAAGGCATCTATGGCCCGATTGCCTTATCCCTTGACCCGTGCAATTGGCTTGTGACGCTCAGATCTTGATCGGCATGACCACGCACTTGAACCCGGGACTGTCCGGCTCCTGGATCAAACAGGGGCTCAGTGGATTATCCATTTGCAGCGAGATCGTTTCTCCATCCATCACCCCGAGAACATCCAGCAGGTAGCGGGCATTGAACCCCGTGTTCAACGCTTCTCCCTCGTACCCTGCCGCGAGTTCTTCGGTCGCCTCTCCAAAGTCAGGATTGCTGGAAAACAGCGTCATCTGTCCGGAGACAAACGTCACCTTCACCGCACTCGCCTTATCACGGGACAGCACGGAGACGCGCCGAAGCGCACCCTCAAAGTCGGTGCGATTGACCCCGATTTTTCCGCCGCCCTCTTTCGGAATCACTTGCTGATAGTTCGGGTAGTTCCCTTCCATGAGCCGCGATGTCAGCAACAGTCCGCTCTTCCGGAAGATCATGAGATTTTTGGTAAACCCGATCAAGGGCTCCCCCTCGCCGCCTTCCTCTAGAAGACGCTGTATCTCATGCGCCGCTTTTTTCGGAATGATGGCTTTGATCTCTTGCGGAGGGCCTTTAACCCCGGCATGTCCGACCTCCTGCTCGGCAACCGCCAACCGATGTCCATCGGTGCCGACCAGCCGCAAAATCGTTTTCTTCTCAGACGTGATGAGACTCACCAGCAAACCGTTGAGTATGTAGCGCGCGTCATTGTCTCCGGCTGCGAAGAGGGTCTTCCGAATCAGCTCGAGGAAACCGACCCCGGCGAGGGGAATGAGCCCTTCCCGTTCGATCGTCGGCAACGCAGGATAGTCGGTGCTCGGGAGGCCGACGATCTTAAATTGACTCTTGCCGGCATGAATCGTCGTCCAATTGTTGTCGCCCGAGGTGATTTCGATTTCACCAACCGCCAGTTCCTTAATGATCTCGTACAGCTTCCGCGCCGAGACAGTGAGCCCGCCAGGTTTCTCCACGGTCGCCTTGTAGTGCCCGCGCATGCCTATTTCAAGGTCGGTGGCGACGATTTCCACCCCCTCCTGCTTCGCCTCAATCAAGATATTCGAGAGGATCGGCATCGTATTGCGCTTCTCGACGACACCTTGGACCCGCTGAAGACCCGTCAAGAGCTCCGCTCGTCCCATACGAAATTTCATGATCTGTTCCCCTTGGCGCAGCCCCTCACGCTCGCAGGATTTGCTCCTTCAAGCTATCCAATGTGGCACTTAATACACTGTCGCGGTCTTTCGCTTTAATGATCTGCTTACAGGCGTGGATAATCGTTGTGTGGTCTTTACCTCCGAACTGCCGTCCGATCTCGGGGTACGAGGAGTCCGTGAGCTCCCGACAGAGATACATGGCTATCTGTCGGGGATGTACCAGCGTCTTGCTCCGGCGACGGGATTTCAGGTCGGCGATCTTCACGTGGAAGCGCGTGCCCACCGTTTCCTGAATATCATCCATCGACACGATCTTTTTCTTGGTGCCGATCAGATCCCGGAGCACGTTCTTCGCCATCTC
>JBDTPK010000640.1:0-2348 GCA_039932735.1 Nitrospirota bacterium | reverse complement strand
GAGTCTAAAGGAGCATCGCGCGGAACTCGGCACTGCCGTCCAGACCGCTGTAGAAGCTCCGCCCCGCGAAGCCCATTTTGAGATGGTGAAGGTGCCGAAAGGGCCGTTCCTGTATGGAGATGAGAGAGTCCGTGAGGTCATCAATCACGATTATTGGATCGACCAGTATCCCGTCACGAACAGGAAGTATCGAGCGTTCATCGTGGCAGATGGCTACGGAACTCACGCGTACTGGTCATCTGACGGGTGGAAGTGGAAGATCGAAAACAACATAACAACTCCAAAATATTGGAATAACACCAAATGGAATAAGGCGGATCATCCTGTCGTTGGAGTCAGCTACTACGAAGCAGAGGCCTATGCAAAATGGGTGGAGAAACGCCTGCCGACCGAACGGGAGTGGGAAAAGGCCGCACGAGGCGAAGATGGGCGCCGATATCCTTGGGGAGAGGAGTTCGATAAGAATCGATGTAACAGCGATGAGTCCGGTATTGGTCATACCACCCCAGTGACCCAGTATCCCAAGGGCGTCAGCCCCTATGGGTGCTATGACATGGCAGGGAATGTCTGGGAGTGGTGCGCAGACTGGTATGACGAAGAAAAGAAAGATTGGCGCGTGCGCCGTGGCGGTTCCTGGTTCAACGAACCGGTGAACCTGCGTGCCTCGGACCGGTACTGGATCTATGCCGTCAACCGGGCCAACTTCAACGGCTTCCGTCTTGCCCAGGACATTTCTTAACCCTGTGCCCTTTGCTCTTTGGCCCTTTGACTCATTCGGGAGAACAGGAATGAGCGCAACGAAGTCGTAATTCATCGATGAGGCGCACACATATCTGGGCGGGGCGGCCAAACCATTCGAGAGGGCGCATGCGTTGTGGCAAGCGCTCAAGAAAATAATGAGACCTTCCTCGCGCGGGGGAGGCTCGCACACCTGCGCAGTGGCCAAGAGCTGCTCGACGAGTTCCCCTCCTACCGAAAAATCAAAGCAAAACTGTGCCGACAGTCGGTCCAGCGGGCGTTGTCTTCCCATCGAAAGCTGATAAAGATACCGCCCACGGCCCGCTTCTTCTCACAGGGGTAACGTTCACCAACCTACATATAAATAAGTGATGCCGGTTGAGATGCGTACATCCTTCTTGTTCTCCCAGATCAGACCACGCAACTGCTTGTTTCAGGTGCAAACACTTCGTAGAACACACTTAGATCTTCAATAAATAGGGCGGATCCCTTGTCGTCAGAACTCCTCAACAGCAAGGAGTTCCTACTTGAAAGTCGGCAAGGTCATTTGTCGCGACTTCAACAGGCAGTACCCATTTGGATACAGTGCTGTATTGTTTTAGATTCTCCTTCCGAGTGCTTTACGCGGCCTCGCAACCGTTCTAGGATTCCCTCTATCACCCTATGGTCAGATCATTTTGCAGTGTAATCCCCGTATTTCCCCTCTCGCAGCTGAGTGCGGCGATGAAATCGGCCTCAGCCACTCCTCAGATATTTCGCTGGCAAGATGTTTGCTGTCACTAGACTCTGGCCCAGAGACCTCGATTCTCCCCGAAGCCTGGACCGGCAGATACTCAACACGGACGGTTGAAAAAATCCTCGAACTTATGGATTATACGCAGGACCTTGACCGACTCACGGAGTTGAATAGACAGCAGATCGCCCGTTCAGATAGGGCGTGATATTCATTCCCAAACACAAGGAGGGCGATATGGCAAAGCGAGCGGTGCTCATCGGCATCAACCGGTACCAGATCCCGGGATCTGACCTTCGAGGGTGTGTCAACGATGTCAAGAATCTCGAGCAAGCGCTCAGCACCTATTACGGATTTTCAGCCAAAGATATTAGGTCTTTCACCGATCTGCAGGCGACGAAGAAGGCCATGCAGGCCGCGATTCAGACACTGGTTACCGGTGGGAAGAAAGGTGACACTCTGCTGCTGCACTATTCAGGTCACGGGTCCAACGTGCCCGACGACAATGGCGATGAGGCGGACCATCGAGACGAAATCCTCTGTCCGGCCGATCTCGATTGGAACGACCCACTACGCGACGACTGGCTCCGTAAGACGTTCAACAAACTGCGATCAGGTGTGAGCCTCACGGTCATCATGGACTGCTGCCACTCAGGATCCAATACACGTGCGTTCACTTCGCTAGATGCTCCCATCAAAGAACGGTTCCTTCCTTGCCCGTTAGATCTGATGGCCACCGAGTCCGGCAGGAAACTGCGTGGAACGCTGCGCGGTCAGGTGGGGAAAGCTCCTCGAGGACGCAAGAGAAAGAGCGACATCGTTCACGCCGATATTCAAGAGATGCTGATCACCGGCTGTCGCGATACCCAAACCTCTG
>JBDTPK010000639.1:0-2350 GCA_039932735.1 Nitrospirota bacterium | reverse complement strand
TATGCGGGACGAGTGGAATATGACGTTTGTGATCAGCGGAGCGGAGGCGTTGAAGGCGCTGGAGCAGACGCCGTTCGACGTCATCATCTCCGACATGCGCATGCCGGAGATGGACGGAGCCCAACTGCTCGACGAAGTGCAACGGCGGTGGCCGCAGGTCATCAGGATCGTGCTCTCCGGCCACTCCGACAGCACCCTCATCTTCCAGTCCATCGCGACCACCCATCACTATCTGGCCAAGCCTTGCGAGAGCGAGCGGTTGAAGGCGACGGTGCTGCGAGCCTGTGCTCTGCGAGAGCTCCTCCAGAACGAATCGTTGCGGGAGCTGGTGACGGGCATGACACAGCTTCCTAGCCAGCCGACTCTCTATAACGAGGTCAAGAGGGAGGCGGAATCCAAGACCGCGTCGATCGGGGTCATCGGAGCGATCATCTCCAAAGACATGGGCATGACCGTGAGGATACTCCAGCTGGTGAATTCCGCGTATTTTGGGTTACGCGTCACGGTGTCGACGGCGGAACAAGCGGTCAATCTCTTGGGGTTGGATACGGTTCAGGCGCTGATATTGACCGTGCACGTCTTTTCCCAATTTGCCTCGACCCACGGGTCGCGCTTCAACATGGACCGGCTGTGTGAGGCCAGCATGGAGACCGGTGCGCTGGCCCGCGCGATTGCGAAGGCCGAACAAGCGCCAGCTCTGGTGATCGACCAGGCCTATACGGCAGGATTGCTCCATGACGTAGGGATGTTGGTGCTCACGACCAATATCCTGAGTCGATACGACGCCTTGCTCACGACGGCGCAGGTCAAGGGACTCCCGCTGTGGGAGGTGGAACATCAGGAGTTGGGAGTCACCCATGCGGATGTGGGAGCCTACCTGCTGGGGCTTTGGGGCTTGAGCGATCCAATTGTGGAGGCGGTGGCGTTTCATCACCACCCCTCGGATTGTGTCGCGAACACCTTCAGCCCCCTCACGGCGGTGCATGTGGCGAATGTGCTGCAGCAGGAGTTGTCCCTGCAGGAAGCAGGGTGCGTTCCGTCCCAGATTGATCTCACATACCTGGACTCACTTCACCTGACTGACCGGCTGCCGCACTGGCGAGAAGTGGCCGGCACGATGACGCGGACTGCGGAAAAGGAAAAGGAGAAGGCGAATGGCTGACCGGATTCTCTGTGTAGACGACGATCCCAACATCTTAGAGGGGTACAAGCGTCAGCTTCGGAAAGAGTTCGAGCTGGTCACGGCCGTCGGACCTGAGGAGGGACTTCGGATGGTCACGGAGCAGGGCTCCTTTGCCGTCGTGGTGTCCGATCTCCAAATGCCGGGGATGAACGGGGTTGAGTTTCTCGCCAAAGTACGGGCTCACGAGCCCGACACCGTGCGCATGCTGTTGACGGGCAACGCCGAACTGCAGGCGGCGATCGACGCGATCAATCAAGGGCAGATCTTCCGATTCCTTACCAAGCCCTGTACGCCGGAGGTGCTGGCGAACGCGTTGAACGCTGGCCTGGCCCAGCATCATCTCATCACGGCGGAACGCGAGCTGTTGGAGCATACGCTCAGCGGGAGCATCAGAGTGCTCTGCGAAATCTTAGCCTTGGTCAATCCTGAAGCGTTCGGGCGATCGTCTCGTATTACCCGATACGTGGAGGCAATCGCGGCGCATCTGCACGTGTCTGAGCTGTGGTCCATCAAGACCGCTGCCATGCTGTCTCAGATCGGCTGCGTTATCCTGCCGGAATCGATTCTTAGGAAGGTGTATCGAGGAGAGGTCCTGACGGCCGAGGAGTCCCAGCTCTTTAATCAACATCCGTTCGTCGCCTACGACCTGCTTGCCAAGATTCCGCGCATGCAGCGGGTCGCCGAGATCATCAAGCTTCAGGACAAGTACTACGATGGGTACGGTGTGGAAGGAGACACGAAACAAGGCAACACCATTCCGATGGAGGCCAGGATTCTGAAAGTGGCCCTGGATTTCGACGCACTGGAATCTGCGGGCAAGTCGAAAACCGAGGCCTTCCGCGACATGACCCAGCGTAAAGGGTGGTACGATCCGGCAGTGATTGATGCCATGAAAATCGCGTTTGCAAAGGAAATCAAGTGTGAAATACGGACGGCGGTAGTGGCCGACCTGCGGGAAGGCATGATATTGGCGGAGGATGTTCAATCCAGTCAGCACGTGCTGCTGGCTTCAAAGGGCCAGCTGGTGACCTCATCCATGATCAGGAGACTTCAGAACTTCGGCACGACAGTCGGAGTCCGAGAGCCATTCACGGTCCTGCTCCCGATAAAACTCGACGGCATATCGGACCGAGCGGCGTGATCATCTCAGGCGATCTCACCCATACG
>JBDTPK010000638.1:0-2360 GCA_039932735.1 Nitrospirota bacterium | reverse complement strand
CTTATAAATTAGTTGGGCCACCGTCGGGCTCAGTTCGAGCGCTTCCGAGACCGCTGATAGATCAGACCGATTGATAGGAAATATGAATCCCAAATAGGCATCCCTTGTTGCATCAATCTTTTTATGAAGTTGCTTGTCGTGCTCCCTGTAGAGTTTCTCAACGTCCTCTACGGTGACGCTGTTCAAATGCTTCAGCCCACTCAATGTGCTCATAGTCATCTCCTCCTTTGGTCCCACCACAAGTACCGCGTTGAGGACGAGAGGCTCAACGCGATGTCCAGCATCTGAGTTCGCCGATCTGTGCGAGGTTTCACGCGAGTGCATCGCAATATGCCACAGCCATGGATGCCTTATCAATATTACATTTCCAGCTTTATGCCTGACGAGAAATTGCGATAACTTTCCACGGAAGAGGAGGGTGAAATAGGGGGTCGGGAGTCTTTATTTCGACATTCAGAAATAAATCGGTTACGAATACCTATGCGACTGATGCCCGAAAACTCTACGATCAGCAGGGGAGCTATAGGCCAAGCTCAGAGCGAACCCATTCGACACCGACTCGACCACTAAACCCTACGGCCGCTGCGGTTCTCCGTATTCGCCGGACTCGATCAACAATCCCTTCGGCGCCGGGAGTCCCTACAGCCCCAGCAGTCCCACGAATCCCTACGGCCGCGGCCTTAGAATTGAAGGGCGCTGATCCAGCTGCAGAACCGTTCCATGTGATCTCATGACGACTAGACATCTCCACAAGGTCGGCCTAGCCTGGTTTGGCTATGGGCCAGGGTCATCATCGTCTCGATGAAGAGGAACATGGCGTTTTCTGGGGGCGAGACAAAAAAAACTTCCAGGCACATTTTCCTGGAACTATCCGAGCTGAACAATAACTCTGATGCTGGAACAACGGGCAACGCGACACGTCTACTGAGGCTCACCAGACTACACGCTGATGAACATTCAGCGGGCTCACTTCACCATGACATAGACCGTCAACAACACGAGCCCGAAGATGGCAGTTATCACGACCCACTTGAACGATTTCTTGACTTCGGCCTCCATGTCCTGTCTAGCTTTATCAAATAAATCCATAAGATGCCTCCTAGTCTATGGTGCGGGAGCGGGCTCCCTGCAATTCAGTAAACCATCAGTTCCGTTCTCGATGTCGTACGCCGGCAAACCCCTTGAAGTTAATATATCAGTTCTTCGTGCAATGTACCTCGACCGGACTTTCGTTTTCATCCATGTCACACTCATCAGCGTGCCGATGATGAGATCATGGACAGACATGGGTCGAGTCACTCGTGAAGCTGCCTCAGACATGTGGGCGAGTTCTCCTCGTGAGGCAATGACATTGAGGCGGGATTGTAAGAAGACGGTAGTCGAAAATTCAGCTCCCCTCAGCAGCCTACTCCGCCGAAGTAGTCACTTCAGCTACGAAGGGCGGACGCTGCGGGGTACTCGGCGAAGGAGAATCAAGCCGACTTTGTGAGGGATGGCGTGGTGCGAACCGAGGCCGGACGCTTTTCTTCATCGCGTGATGTGGGTGGCAACGCCTGCTTTTCAATCTTCGGAACCGAATCATTCCTTCGAGTCAGACCACGTGGAGCGAGGTGGCGACGTTCCGCTTCTGCGATAGCCTGGCGTGTTTTCATATAGATGATTCTTGCGCCCGGCTTGAATGTGAGGTAGTACCAGATCCATTCCGACATCACCCGCACGCGACTGCGGAACTCAATCAGTAAAAAGATATGTACCGCACACCACAGCAACCAGGCGGACAGGCCGGATAGGCGCAAGAGGCCGATCTGCGCTACGGCCTGTGCCCGTCCGATGGTCGCCAGCATGCCTTGATCTGCGTAGAGAAACGGTCTGCGCTGATCAGGCGCGGCCCCCTCACGAATGACCCTCGCGACATAGCGGCCTTGCTGCACGGCGACGGGAGCGATTCCGGGCAGAGGATTCCCGCTCAGATCGGCGCAATGCGCGGCATCGCCGATGACAAAAACCCAGGGGTCTTCTGGAATCGTCAGATCCCGTTGAACCTTGATCCGACCGGACCCATCCTGGGGAAGTCCAAGCGAAGTCAGAAGCGGCGAAGCCCTATTGCCTGCCGCCCAGATGATATGCGCAGACCGAACAAATTCGCCCCCGATCATCAGGCCATCGGCACGGATTTCACTCACCCGGCTGTTGAGCTTGATCGTCACACCCTTGCGTTCGAGTGCAGCCGCCGCTTTAACCGATAGGTCCGGGCTAAACCCAGACAGAACGCGCGATCCGCCTTCCACAAGCAAAATTTTGAGGTCATCCAGACGCAAGTTCGGAAAATCAGGCCCCATAGCCTTCCGTCCGATCTCGGC
>JBDTPK010000637.1:0-2363 GCA_039932735.1 Nitrospirota bacterium | reverse complement strand
CACCCGTTGCACGTGGAACTTGAAACCGCCCCCGTAATACCGCTTGACCAGGCCATCCAATGGCGTCTAGCATAGTGCGGCGCCTATTGAGCCTCGCTGACTGTCCCATCCCTCGCGCATCGTGCTTCTTTCCTGCGCGTTTGATTCCTCAGTCTCCGCCGCTCCTCTGCAGAGTGTTTTGGGATTGCTGCGACCATCGTGCTTGTCCAGTAGGACGGAAGTGGATCGGTTTCTTGAAGACACACGAGTCTGAGGGAATGCGGCAAATTGTTTGGTACAGGTCCACAAGCTATGAAGGAGAGACGAGATGACACCCGAAGAGCAAATCACGAAGATGAAGAAAGCGATCACCCAGGCCATAAAAGTGATGGGAGATCGGTTTGGATCGACGGAAGGGGATGTTGACAGGGCTATTGCTGAGCTGAAGGTGTCCATGCAGGCGGCACCGGTCGCAACAGCTCCGCTTCCTCAAAGCCCGGCAGCCGTACTCACTGGGGCATAGTGTCCGCAAGCACAAATTGAACAATACGAGTATGGCCTTGAGTAAGGCGCTCACTGGATTTCTTGCAATCTGAGACGATGTGAAAAACCCGCTGGTGGAATGTTGCAACCTCCTGCCAGGAGCCGTTCACGCTGGGTATAATCAGCATCACAGGAGGATCGTATGAAGAAGGCTACGCAAGTCTATGTGCTGACGCTGAATGCCCAGTCAAGAAAGACCGTTCGACTCTGGACCGGAGAGAGCATTCATGCGTTGCGGCACTGCTCCAGCAAGAAAATTGATCGCACGCTGGCTGAGATGCAGCAGCATGTGGATGATTTGCAGCGCGCGATCAGCGTACTGGCGACGGGTGGATCGTATTCCATCAATCGCTCTCGATAATGTGCCCTAGCCGCCGGTGCCTTTGCCAGCGGAACACCCTCACCAAGATAGAGTACAGCCATTATGTCTGACAATGTAAAAGATAAGAAGGTTCATGCCGTAGCCAAGCCGTCCAGCATCCCATCAGGGAAACCAGCCGATGGTGATCTCACGTGCAGCGAGTCCCAGATAGAGGATATTTTTTCTGAGGGTGAGTCCAGCAGGCCAATGAGCAAGAGCGACAAGGGCCTGCATCCGAAACCCCAGCCGAAGTCCTCGCGGTAGGACGTCTGGGGTGAGGTGAGGCCTGTTGTTGCCTGACCGGACGAATGTTCGGTGACCTCATCCACTCTGCGACCCACAGAAGAATCGTACGGAAATTTCTCGGCTCGACGTCTCGCTGCCCTCCATAATCGCACGTGATGTGTTGTGAAACGGTAGGGGAGTATTGGCAGGCGGGAGAAAAACCTGTGCCGAGAGCGCAAGTAAGGGTGCAGCCACATGACCGAGCGCACGAATGGAGTGAGCCTTCGATGGCCTCTTCCAACCCACGACTACTGGTCCACTCCCTTCGCCGAATCGTTGCTGCAGCATCTGGATCTTTGTTCTGGAGCCGGCATCCTCGATATAGCCTCCGGCCACGGGATTCCAGCTTTCTACCTGGCAGAGCAGGTGGGGCCGACCGGACAGGTTCTGGCCATCGATCTCAGTGGGCGTCAGATCGAGAGTGCGCGAATGATCCAGGGAGGCCACCTCCCCTGGTTGCGGTTTGAATGTCTGGATATGCGTGCGCTGCCTTCGCACCTGCCGCGTTTCGACCGCATCACCGGCAATCTCTCAGTCATGTTTTTCCGCCCTAACCGGCTCGAAGTGGTCAAGGGGTTGGTGGAACATCTTAAGCCAGGCGGCCAACTTGTGCTGAGCTTTCCTTCGCTTGGTACATTCGATTCACTCTGGCGTCGGATCGATCAGGAGATGGCGACTCGTGGTCTCCTGGCGGAGCGCCGTCGGCTGGAAGCCTACCTTGCAGAACGTCCATCAGCTGCAGACGCTCGTGGATGGCTGGATCAGCTTCATCTCTCGCAGATTGTTGTGGCCGAGTATCCGTTGGAGGTGGCGACTGGAGGCGGTGGGGCGTTTCTCCAACATCCGCTGCTCCGAGGCGGTTTTCTCGATGATGCCTACGAGTGTTTCGAGGATCAGGGGCTGGCGGATGATGTGATGACGAGGGTTTCCGAAGATGTAGAGAGCTTCACACCACTCGTTGCGCAGCGATGTGTGTTGTCAGGGTGGAAGCTATAGCCGGATGATGAAAAATCCGCTCTTCACACCCGCCCCGCCCAGGCGCATCGAGACATGCCTTTTCCCATGCATCGTTCTCGGTTAGTCAAAATCCTCAAGGCCTTCCAAGGAAGGGTGCACCTCCTGTTGTTGTCTCGTCGGTGGCCTAGTGGCCTGTAACCGCTGATTGTGCACCAATCCGCCAAGAGGAATCAGCGTA
>JBDTPK010000636.1:0-2381 GCA_039932735.1 Nitrospirota bacterium | reverse complement strand
AGATATAGCCGATCCCCACACCGGCGCCGGCAAACCCTGCTGCCGCTAACCCCATACCCAATAATGCTGCTGCTGCTGAATCCATTATGTCCTACTCCTCCCTTGTCTGAACTTACACACGCTAGTGCGCGTGCTCATCATGGCCGTGTAAATGGAATGCGTCTCCCAAATAGACGCAGGTCAACACGGTAAAAATATAGGCTTGAATAAACGCGATACCGACTTCCAATCCGTTCATCGCGACCGTGAACGCAAAGGGCAACCACCCGATTAACAATCCGCCGCTAATGGATAAGCCGAACAGTACCCCGAGAATCACGTGGCCGGCCGTCATATTCGCAAACAACCGAACGGCTAGCGAAATGGGCCGCGCCAATTGGCTGATCAATTCGATCGGCACCATCAACGGCAGCAGCCACCCAGGCGTACCGGGCGGAACAAGAATGCCCAGGAACTTGATTCCATGCAGAAAAAATCCCAAGACCAGGCTGAGCCCATACACCAGACAGGCGAACACGGCCGTCACAATAATCTGGCTCGTCACGGTGTAGCTGCCGGGGATCAGCCCAATAAGATTACAGAAGAGAATGAAAAGAAACAGGGTTGCGATGAGGGGGAAAAATCGCATCCCGTCTTTCCCCATCGTATCCATGATGATGCCGCGAATGAAATCCACCATAATCTCCGCGAGGCTCTGTAACTTGCCAGGCACCAGCTTGCGCGCCGATCCTGCCATCACCATGAGTACTGCCACCAGGAAAACGACCACCCACATGATGACCACGGCTTTATTGATGGAAATATCCAACCCGCCAAGCGAAATCTGAACCCAGTTGTGAAGTTCGAACGGATGAAGCGGACTTTCTTCCATGGCTCTTTCGTACTTTCTTTATTGAACGACGTTATGTCTTCGGCCACCGCTGCGCCGACCGGTAGGCATTCCTGATTCCGGTTACGACGCCCAACATAAGACCTCCGGCCAGCCCCCATGGCGTGGAGTCAAAGAGGTATGTGTCACACGCCCAGCCCAACCCTCCTCCGACAATCAGAGCAGCGAGCAGATCGGTTGCGATCCGGATCGCTTGGCCGAGCCCGGCGTACAATGGATCTTGTGAAGGGGACATGTCGTACCCACGGAGGAGAGTGCAATGCAGCCCATAAGCAATGACTCTGCCGGTGGCGGGCGCGCAATTGAAGCAGAATCACTGTGGAATTGTCAAGCCGACCATGCACTGTGACGCAGCCAGCACAGTAGCGTATAGTGAACAGCACATCGATGTAAAGCGATACCGGTTCACCCATGACTCGTTTCTCCCAACCATCGTTCCTTTCTGGGCCTCCACAGCCCTTGGTCTTCTCGCTGGATAGCCAAGGGAAGACGCCCTTTGAGTTGTACCGGCTGATTGCCTCTCCCTCTCAGCCCTCATTCCTACTCGACAGCGGGAAGGGCACCGATGGTGAGAATCGCTTTTCGTTTCTAGGGAGCAACCCCTTCTCGGTGCTGACGGGACGGCAAGGGCAGGTTGCCCTTCGCACTCACGAAGGACGAGAATATCTCTCACAAGATCCCTTTGGAAGCCTCTGTCGCCTATTCGCTGCCCCCCCCATAGAGCCTCCGCCAGGCCTACCCCATTTTTGGGGCGGAGCCGTCGGCTATCTCAGCTACGATCTCGTGCGCGAATTCGAAACGCTTCCATCCATGGCCAAAGATGATCTACAGCTGCCGTATCTGCAATTCGGTCTATACGATATCACCACCGTCGTCGATCATCAAACCGATCGTCTACAGATAATTTTTTGTCCTGCCATGGAACGGTTTTTAGGAGAACCCCGAGGAAAGCTCTATCGCGAAGGGTTAGACCGGGTGGCCGAGTGTGAAGCCAGATTGAGCAGAAGGCCCGCTCCCTTGGAGCCTCTCCCTCCCCTTGATCACATGGCCTTTCACCCCGACCAAACCAGGGAGTCCTATCTGAATCGAGTCCGATGCTGCCAGGAGTATATTGCAGCGGGAGACATCTACCAAGCCAACCTCTCGCATCGATTCACCCTGCAACCTCCTAGCGACTACAACGACGGCACAGATCGACAGCCGTACGTGCAAGAACTCTATCGACGGTTGCAAGCTGTTAACCCCTCGCCCTTCTCAGGACTTCTGCACTTCGACGATGTTACATTGATCAGTTCCTCGCCCGAACGGCTGGTCCGTTTGCACAACCGGCAGGTGGATGCGCGTCCGATTGCCGGGACGAGACCACGTGGACTCGACGCACGCGACGATCAACGCCTCATCAACGAATTACTTGCGAATGAAAAGGAGCGAGCGGAACACCTCATGCTCGTCGATCTCGAACGGAACGACCTGGGCCGCGTCTGCCGATTCG
>JBDTPK010000635.1:0-2383 GCA_039932735.1 Nitrospirota bacterium | reverse complement strand
TCTCGCCAATGTTGATCCGTGCCTGACCGCTTCTGACCTCTTCGACCGTGCCCAGAAGAACCCGGTCCCCGGACAGAAACTTGGGATCAGTCCCGGCTACCTCAGGAGCGGCATGAGCCATGCCTATCGAGAAGATCGCCCACACCGTGAGGACCGCGAGTCGCCTTAGAGCCTGTTGTGTCATATCACTCTCTTTTCGATTCCGTGAGACCAGAGATTATTGATGGTGACGACAGTCGCGTTTGTACAACCGTTTATCCCTTCTGTCTTGCCGATTCTTCGACGCGTTCTACTCTGTTTTACGTCTGCTACCGGCACATCGGGACGACTCATCACACTGACGCGTTCCCTGTTGACGCTCGCGAAATTCACGAGCGACAAGCCTCTTGTACAGCTCGTGCCGATTGCCTTGAAACCCTTGATTCACGATCTGTTGGATGATTTGACCGTTCTTTTCGCTGAGCGCCGAATCACATTGTCGTTGGAGTCTCAATCGGTCCCAGGCGTCTTCGGCGATGCCCAATAGCTCAAACAAGCAATGATGAATCTACATGACAACGCCCTTCGCTATATGCCGTCCGGGGGAGCCGTGACCGTCCGCTTACAGGCGGTCGCGGAAGGGGTCGCTGAGTTCAGCCCGATAGGCCGCGTTCGGACGATACAGACACCGATGATCGGCCTCGCCTGCGCCATGCCGTTCTGCTGAAATGGATCGGTTCAGTTCCTTGGCACATCCGGCCTGGGGTCTGGAAGAAACCCAGTGTGATTCGGCATGCGGATGCCGGGGAGCGAATGGGCATCGATTACGGTGTCCTCCGTAATAATGCTGTTTTGGTAGAGCAACCATGCCACCACCGAGTACACCTCATCCGACGAGAGGCTTTGGGGAGCAGAAAAGGGCATGGCGCGATAGACATAATCATAGAGCGTCGTGGCATAAGGCCAGTAACTGCCAACTGTTTTCACAGGTTTTTGGCTGCCTAATGTGCCGGCGCCCCCCACCAGGCGGTCCATCGGGCCTTCCTGACCCGTCGGTCCATGGCAGGACGCACACTTGGCAGCAAAGATCGCGGCACCTTGTTTGGCCGTCCCGTGGCCGAGGGGCAATCCCTCGCCCGTTGGCGCGACATCAATATTCCACGGTTGAATGTCGAGGTCAGTGGCGAGCCGCCCCAATCCATAATCATGCATCCGATCGTGCGGATCGGCCGCCTCACTACTCCGGAGGATGCCCACGCTAAAGACGGTGATAAGTCCCATCATCATCATAACGTTACGCATGCACATTGCTCACCTGTCCATCTGCGGCAATTTTCCAACTCTGGATCGCATTATAGTGGTAGACGGACATCATCCCACGCACGGCAACCAATGCCGCACGACTGGGTTGCACGTAGCCCGTTTCATCGAGACAGCGACTCTGCAGAATCACATCCTCTCCATTCCACCGCCACGGCAAACAGAATCGTGTATGGCACTTCGGCAGAATGGGGTCTTGTAAGACTGCCTGTTGCCAGGACCCTCCGCCATCAGTGCTCACCTGCACCTGGGCGATTCGGCCTCGACCGCTCCACGCCAAACCGCGGATGTCGATAAATCCGGGCTGTACTCGCTGTCCACCCGATGGAGACGTAATCACGGATTTCGCCTCCATGACCATTGTAAATTGGCGCGCCGTGCCGTCCGGCATCAAGTCCGTATATTGCGATGTTTCCTCGCGAGTCATCCAGGGCGCCCTGCCGAGTTTCAGTCGCCGCAACCATTTGATGCAGGTGTTGCCTTCCCAACCGGGGATGAGCAAGCGGAGCGGATAGCCCTGTTCCGGGCGAAGCGGTTCACCGTTTTGAGCGTAGCAGAGGATCGCCTCCTCCAGGATGGAAGCAAGCGGAAGGCTGCGGGTCATGGCCGCCGCATCGCCGCCTTCGGCCAACATCCAGGATGCGTCAGGATGTATCCCGACTTCTCGCAGCAGGGTCTTCAAGGCCACGCCAGTCCATTCACTCGTGCTCGTCAGGCCGTGGGTTTGCTGCGCGGTCTGCCCGGTCGGTCCGCGCCATTCGATTGCCGAATTGCCCGAGCATTCAATGAAGGCCAGCCGCGAGACGGCGGGAAACCGCTTTAAATCGTCGATGGTGAAGGTCCATGGCTCGTCCACCATGCCGTGAATGAGGAGCCGGTGGTGTGCCGGTTGAATGGTCGGCACGCCGTTGTGATGTCGTTCGAAGTGCAAGGCGGAAGGAGTCAGGATTCCGTGTGAGTCTTGTAGGGGTGTCAGCGTCGCCCACCAGGAACGTGGGATACGGACGGCTTTTTCGAAGGCCGATCGTTGTCCATAGGCAGTCGGCACCGCACCGGGCACCCGCGTGGGGTCTTCCCGCGAACC
>JBDTPK010000634.1:0-2391 GCA_039932735.1 Nitrospirota bacterium | reverse complement strand
AAGAGTTGCTGGCCAGGCTGACACGTGATTTGCCCGGCGCTGTCGACACCTTTACGCCTCATGGCCGGTTACCAACCGAAGAGGAGGCGGCACGGCTAATCTAGTCGGACTCACTTCCTGGCCAGTGCCGAACCGTGGCTCGAGCCCGTCACGACAGCGCAGCGCAGGCTCATCAATTCAGCATCGGTAACAATTGCCGGGACTGGCTTTAATCAAGGGTGGCCTGGTCCTTCGTGCCTACGGAAGGGCCCACCGGCGGGAGCCGACCATCGCGCTTATCAACAGCATTGCGCGTAGGCTGCTCGGCAGCAAAGATTTCGAAACACGCAGCGAATCAGGTCGCCGCATACCTGACGGTTACGACTGTAGGCAAATGGCCGACTTTAAAAAATTAGTCTGAGGGGCGAATGGCACTTCCCTGCCACTCGACACACAGATCCTGCTCAAGCCCAGCGTCTGGCGGCATCACACCTTGCACCGTGAAAAGCACGGGAATGGCTTGCCATTCGTGTCCGTGAAAGAGGCTACTGGCTTCGCGTGGCATTCAGGGGTTCACGCGCGGCGCAGATATCCCGTTCTTCGAAGAAGCGAATTCGTCAATGGCGCGAACATCACTCATTCGCTCGACACAATCCTTCAAGGCAATGAACATCACCCACCAGTGGCGAGCGTATCATTATCCAGTCTTCCCAATGAGATTTGCACTGTCTTCAACGTTGTCGCGCAGCCACAAAATTTCGCTTCAAACGACCCCCGCGGCTGTGTGACGTTTTCGCTCAGGCAAATTGCCGGTTACCAACACATGCCGAACATCGAACAAATCAAAGCAATATTTCGACAGGGACTTCACAGCGAGGCATTGAAGCAATGCGAGAAACTTTGTCTGGCCGATCCGCACAATATCGAGCTGAAGCGACTCTATGCCCTGATGCACGGAATGATGGGTAACTACAAGGCGTCGGCAAGTAGTTTGAAGGCTATTCTGGATCATGACGGAAACGATGCCGATGCATTGTTCAATCTTGCGGTGTGCGAACGCGAGCAACTCAACTTCAAGGAAGCAGAAGTCCGTTATCTGCATTACACGAAGAAGTTTCCGAATCAGGTGGAAGGCTGGGTCAACTTGGCGGAATGCCAGTTTCAATTGCATGATTTCCCTGAATCCGTGCGCTCTGCAAAGTCGGCCCTTGCGCTGAATTCTGCATCAGCGCAAGCCTGGACAATCCAGGCGGATTCGCTTCGGGCGATGAGGCAGTACGAAGAAGCATTGACGAGTTACAACAAGGCGAATCAGGTTCAGCCAGATGCGATCGCCAGCCTGAAGCAAGGCGTGCTCCTGATGGAGTTGGGTCGATATGGCGAGGCTGTAGCGTCACTGAGTAGTGCCCTGCAAGTCGCGCCAAACCTGGTGGCAGCGCGTTCGAATCGCGCCGACGCTCTCAACTATCTGGGGCGCTTCGAGGAGGCTGTCAACGATTACAAACAGGTATTGGTCGACAAACCGGTCGATGAAGCCGTTCTCAAGAACATTTCGGCTTGCCTCGTCAAGCTCAATCGGGGCGGAGAAGCGATCCAACTCTTCCACAATGCCCTTGAAGCCCAACCGTCCCTGCTGACGGCCAAGCTTGGAATCACCTGGGTGTTGAGTAAGATGATCCCTATCTGGCACCTCCCGATGATGAACGAATTGGATCGAAACAACGCATATTATCTGGGTATGCAATCAGTAATAGCCCCAGCGAAATCGGTTCTGGAAATAGGTACTGGATCCGGATTATTATCGATGATGGCGGCCAAACTGGGAGCCTGTAATGTAGTCACTTGCGAAGCTGTTTCGCTGATTGCGGAAACCGCGCAAAGGATCATCGAGCGGAACAAGTATCAAGATCGTATAAGGGTGCTGCCCAAGACATCCTTCGATATTGAAGTCGGAAAGGACGTTGCCGACAAGGCTGACATACTGATACACGAGATCTTTTCCAGCGAATTGATTGCCGAGCACGTACTCCCCGCCATCGAGGATGCAAAGCGCCGACTCCTGAAGCCCGACGCGCGAATACTCCCGGCGGTCGCCAGCATAATGATCGCCCTCGTCGGAGGAGACGAGCTCGGGAAGTATGTCTATGTGAAGGATAGCTTCGGATTTGACCTTCGGAATTTCAATGCGATCACCCCAAGAAAGATACCACTTTACCGGGACGACCTGAACCCAAAGCTGTTGAGCGATGATATCGAAGCATTTCGTTTCGACTTCATGAACGAGTCGTCGTTTCCGCCGCAATCCAAGATCCTTCAAATCATGTCAAAGGATGAAGGCTTGTGCTACGGCGTATTGCAATGGATTCGCATGGAATTCGACGAGTCGGTCGCTTTCGAGAATCATCCGTCACT
>JBDTPK010000633.1:0-2402 GCA_039932735.1 Nitrospirota bacterium | reverse complement strand
CGCTATCAGCCGATGCCGTCGGAAGGGGGCCATACGGACTTCGCACCGAACAATGACAACGAAATTGGCCTGCTGCACCATCTCCGCAGCCACTACCTGCACGTGAGTTACGAACGGGTATTGTCCGGCCCAGGCCTGCACGCCATCTATGACTATGTTCGCGACAGCAAGAAGAATGAACCGACATGGCTCTCTGAGCAAATCAAAGCCGGCGACCCAGCGGCGGTGATCGCAGCGGCTGGGCTCAAGGGTCAGGCAGACATCGCCAAGCAGGCGCTGGACCTGTTCGCCTCCATCTATGGAGCCGAAGCGGGCAATCTCGCCTTGAAGGCCATGGCACTCAATGGAGTGTATCTGGGCGGCGGCATCGCACCGAAGTTGCTGGCCAAACTGAAAGACGGAACATTCATGAAGGCCTTCATCAACAAAGGCCGCTACAAACGCTTGATGAGTACGATCCCAGTCAAAGTGGTGATGAATCAACAAGCCCCCCTCATCGGTGCCGCATCTGTCGCAGCGGCCCTCTCCTCGACCTCCACATCATGATGAGCAATCAGGACCTCGATAGCCTGAAGAAAGCCGCCGCGTTGAAAGCCGTCGAGTTTGTCCACGATGGAATGATCGTGGGTCTCGGGACTGGTTCCACGGCGAAACATGTGGTCATCGCGCTGGGGGAAAAGGTCCGCGCAGGCATGACGCTTCGTGGAGTCCCCACGTCGATGGAAACGGCCGCACTCGCCAGGCAACAAGGAATCACCCTCATCGACGCCGATAATGCTTGGGTGATCGATGTGGCGATCGACGGGGCTGATCAGGTCGATCCTCGTTTCAATCTGATTAAGGGCGGGGGCGGGGCACTCCTCAAAGAAAAGATTGTCGCGGCCTCGGCCAAACAATTCATTGTCCTGGTCGACCATACCAAGCAAGTCCCGGTGCTCGGGGGAGCATTTCCGCTTCCCATCGAGGTGATCCCCTTCGGCTGGGGCAGCACCGCACGAGAAATTGAGGCCCTCACACAGAGCCTTGTGGTACTCAGAGAACGCAACGGGGCTCCGTTCAAAACCGAGGCAGGCAATATGATTGTGGATGTGCACCTCGCGCGGATCGACAGCCCGCGAGAGATCGATATCGCCTTGCACCTGATTCCCGGAGTGGTCGAGACCGGCCTCTTTGTGGGACGAACAGACCTGCTCATCGTGGGCACTCCCAACGGAGTTGAGTCGTACCCTGCGACGAGGACATGACTGATCCAATCAGCAGACGGCAAACCCTACAGGCCCTCACGACACATGTTCGACTCCTCTTGGCTCTTCCACTTGCCCCATTCTTCAGCTCGTGCCTCCAGGCTCCCTTCGCACACACGACGACCCAACGACCGAAAGGTGAGAATATGAACCAGAAACTTTCCTCCGTCACACTCGATCCATATCGGCTTCCAAGGCATGTGGTCCCGATTCGCTACGATCTGCGGTTGGAGCCAGACCTGACCGTCGCACGCTTTGCCGGGCAGGAGACCGTCACTCTTACGGTCCTTCAGCCAACCTCTGACGTCGTCCTCAACGCCATTGAACTCGACATCACCTCAGCGCAGATCGAGGGAGATTCAGGGGTCATGATGCAGGCCACGATGGCCTTGGATGCGTCGCTCCAGCGCTGCTATCTCACATTCACCACGCCTCTCTCGCCAGGCACCTGGCGACTGACGATGACATTTTCTGGGACACTCAACGACAAGCTCCGAGGTTTCTACCGGAGTAGCTACAAAGATGAAGATGGCGTGAATCACAGCCTGGCCGCCACACAGTTCGAAGCCACCGATGCCCGTCGAGCGTTCCCTTGCTGGGATGAACCGGACTTCAAAGCCGTCTTTGCCACAACACTGGTCATCGATCCAACGCTCACCGCGGTGTCCAACAGCGCGATCGCAGCCGAAACGCTTGCGGCTGGGAAGAAGGTCGTGCGCTTCGCGGATACGATCAAGATGTCCACCTACCTGGTTGCCTTCATCGTAGGCCGGATCGAGGCGACTGACCCGGTGATGATCGGCAACACTCCGCTTCGCCTCTGGGCCATCCCTGGGAAAAAACATCTGGCCAAGTTTGGTCAAGACATTGCGGCAGCGTCACTCTCGTTTTTTGAGAACTATTATGGAATCCCCTATCCAGGCGACAAGCTGGACCTGCTTGCCATTCCTGATTTTGCCTCCGGGGCCATGGAAAACTTGGGTGCGATTACCTACCGGGAAACAGCCTTGCTGGTCGACCGGAAGAGCGCCACGCATGGTGAATTGGAACGCGTGGCCGATGTGGTCGCGCATGAAAACGCGCACATGTGGTTCGGCGATTTAGTGACCATGTCCTGGTGGAACGGGCTCTGGCTGAACGAAGCGTTCGCCACCTTCA
>JBDTPK010000632.1:0-2402 GCA_039932735.1 Nitrospirota bacterium | reverse complement strand
GGGCATGCTGCGGTCATTGTATTGCGCGCTCTATCCCACACCGTGAAAACTCAGCCCGAAAGGAGGGGTTGTTGATTCGCGCGTCTCGTTCAGGCGGTCTCTTAGCGTGCCTGTGCCAATAGTTCCAGGACCGCGTCATTCCATCCCACCGGCCCTATTCCAGGCGCACGTATCATGTTAGGTAGTTGGATATCAGGGTCATAGGATCCGTCTGGTTTCTGAACGAGAATCGGATAATCTACCATCGCGAGCAGGCTGGCGTCGTTGATGCTGTCCCCGATCCCAACCGTTCCGATCCGTTCTGTTTGTTCCCTCATGCGTTGCTGACGATGATAGCAGCGCAGGAGCACGGACGCGGCAGTCCCTTTATCGTTTTTCCCCGTCAGATGAAATAACCGTCCCCCTTTTGTCCAGCGGAGGCCCCTGTCGACGATTTGGCGGCAGACTTCTTCGAGGAGCTCCTGAGTGCCTTGCAGGAGAAAGGGCTCGTCGTATTCCCGTTGCTTGGCCAGGATAGCTTTGGCATGTGGGAGCCCGGTCACTTCCATGATGGCTTCGACCGACAAGTCGCCAAAGCCATGCAGCGGCGTTTTAACCGCCTCTTCAATTTGCTTCAGGACCTCTCGCAACATGTGATAGGGAAGGCCGAATTCGATGACCTGGTAGGGAGACCTGATTCGCATGCGTTCCAAGGGGAAGTCGAAGAGGCCATGCGGGACAAAGACCGCGCCGCCATTTTCGACAATGAAGGGGTCCTGAATGTCGAGGTGCTGTCGAAGCGGTTCCATCTCTGCGCGTGTTTGACTCGACACCAGAATGAGAGGGATACCTTGTTTCCGGAGCGCAGTAAGGGCTGGTGTAGCGGCCTCGTAGGAATAGGTCATGCCGTCCAAGAGCGAGCCATTCACGTCTGTGAAGACAATCAAATTGGGCATGGTCTTGCGGCGTTACCAGTGATGGAGGTCATCGCCCGTGCTGGATTTGGATCGGCCCATCAGCCGTCGTTGCAAGAACTCTTTCGCGGTATCGGCTGCACCGAGTCCAAAAGCGATTGCTCCGGCCAACACAATTCCTCCCCACGTAATGCCGAATCCTACGACGACGATATGTTGGGCAATACCGAGCTGCTCCAGCGCCATGGCGCCCGCGAGGACTTGTATCCCCCATCGAGAACAAGTTGCGATGAGTCGGGCTGGTGGCAGTCCGGCATTGACGGCGGCAATCAGGATGGCCTGAGATACAAAGTTCGAAAGAAAGTACCCGGCCAGGAGAACCACTGCGGCGGTTACCAGATGGGGCACATACGCCAGCAGTGATTGGGCGAACTGGTTGATCGGGGTCAGGTTCAGCGCGCCTAGCGCCGCGATCGAGGCCAGCATAATCACCGTCCAATAGATGCTGCGGCCGATGATGCGTGAGGGGTCCGTCTTGACTCCTCCCCGTAGGAGCGCCGCATTCATTCCCAGCCGATCACAGAAATGGTCGAACCCGATCATGCGAAACAGCCGTTCAGCGAAGGAACCGAACGCCCACGCGGTGAACAGGCCACCGAGCAGAATAATGCCCATGGCGAGCACGTTGGGCAGCACGGTCAATACCTGATGCCCGAGCAGCTCCAGCGGTCTCAGAAGCGCCTGGTTAATGAACTCTTTCATGGTCACCTCCTGTGTCGGTGGACGTGTGGTGCAACAGAGCCGGTGCGACTGGCTGCAGCACCGGCGGTTGCCAACGTTCAACCAGATAGGGTTTCATGCGTTCGAATGTGTGGCACAACGCTTCGAGCTTCTGTTCTGCCTCTGTGGATGTCAGGCCTTGGGTGGCATGGACGAACGAGGCAGTTCGGCCTAAGTACAAGGGGGTGAGGGCTTTGAGGAGGTGATCGCGCCGTATGATTCGCTTGCGGTGTGCGATGGCCGCATCGTAGCCGACCTGAACCCATAACTCATCGGGGATATGACAGTCGGCGACGGATGTTCCCTGGAGACTACGCAACTGAGTGGACGTGTCGTTGGCCAGGATCTGTCGCCAAATGGATTCAAGATCGGTGAGCCCCTGTCGATAGTGTGACACCATCTGCTCCACGTTGCCATGGACCGGTTCGACTCCGACCTCGCGGGGAAATTCAAAGGGTGGAACCGGCTGCGAGGCCTCTTGCCTCGACCAGAGGCGTTCATGCTGTTTCATTAACGCAAAGAGCGCTCCCATCACTTGCGTCACCATGGCCGACAGGTCGGCGGCAGGATCCTTGGATTATGGATTGTTGCCGCGAGGAAGCTTGGGCAGACTCGTGCGCCGCTGGCAATGGGCTCCGTTGTCATCCAGATATCGATACCGAAGCGCGCGACTTCTGTTTCCCAGACATGTTGGTTGAGATAGTGTGCTGCGAGCATGCGTGAAAAACC
>JBDTPK010000631.1:0-2404 GCA_039932735.1 Nitrospirota bacterium | reverse complement strand
CGACAAATCTATCGCGGATGCCGAGCGAGATCGCCAGCTTGCTCAGCGTCCTGGCAGGATCGGCATCTCGCGCGCCGGTACCCATGGCACGATCATTTTCTCCAATCGGCTTTGCCGCGACTTGATGGTTCAAGATGTATCTGGCCCTCGTCAGCCCCCCGGCTCTGGGAGCGGATGAGAGCACTGACCGGACGCCTCCCAGGTCGACGATGAGCGTCTTTTGCCTGATTTGAAATGCGGTCTGCATGGTTCGTCTACTTAGTATGCTCATCACGCGTGCTTCGCCACGCAGGCGCCAAGCGTTGCCATCAATCGTCGATTCTCTTTCGCGGTCTTGATCGCCACCCGAATCATCTGCGTAGTCAGACCCAGTAGCGTCGAACAGTCCCGGACAAGCAGCCTCTCGGAGGCGAGTCGATTGGTCACCATGCCGGCGGAGGTCCAGGCAGGAAGTTCGATCAGCACAAAATTCGCCGCTGACGGATAGACACGCACACCCGGCAACGCGCGCAGCCCTCTCATGAATCGTGACCGTTCGTGCTCGATGAATTCCCGGCTTTTTATGGCATAGGCATGATCGCGTACCACCGCACAGGAGACCTCTTGGGCCAACGAGTTGACCGACCAGGGCGGCTGGCGCTCTTTTAGCTGATCTACGACCTTGTTTGCCCCAAGCAGGTAGCCGATTCGCAAACCCGGCATGGCATAGAACTTCGTCAGACTGCGGAGCACGACGATACGCGTATACTCGTTCAACATCGAGACGACAGACTGTTTCTGGCAATAGTCGATAAAGGCCTCATCGACAATCAACCAGCCCTGTCGTCGTGTCATCGCTTCAGCCAGCTCGCACATCGCCGACCGGTTGAGCACCCGGCCGGTCGGATTGTTGGGATTGCACAAAAATACGGCATCGACTTTCGACCTCTTGGCAGACAGTTCTTGAAGGACCTCTTTCAACGGCGGGCGAAAACCTTCCTCTCGCCTGGCATGAACATACTGAACCGTGCTCCCTTCGTTTATCAGCGCACGCGCATACTCCTCGAACGTGGGCCCGATCAGGAGCGCGGACTTGATCGCGAGTGCGCGGGGCACGAGATGAATGAGTTCGGTCGACCCGTTGCCGACGAGGACCATATCTGGGTCGATACCGCACTGTTGTGCCAAGGATTGTCTGAGACGCCTACAATCGGGATCCGGGTAGTGCACGATCTGCTTGAGCGCTGAGCGGATGGCGCGAAGCCCCGCCTTAGGAAAGCCCAACGGATTAATGCTGGCGCTAAAGTCCACGATCGACCCGACGGAAACACGTTGCTCCCGAGCGAACTTGTAGACATTTCCGCCGTGAGCGGGTGGCGTCATCCCTTCACCATCAAAAGCCATCCAATGCCCAAGAGGACTCCGGTGAGACTGGTCCAGCGCATGAGTGTGAGTGCCCTACCGATGTGAACCCTCGCCAGGGGCTGAACAGAATCGCCGAGACATGGACGTTCAACAGGCATCCCGTCATAGCGATTCACCCCGCCCAATTGCACGCCAAGCGCACCGGCCATCGCCGCTTCCGGGTGGCCACTGTTTGGGCTTGGATGTTGTTGACCGTCGCGAAGCAGGATCTGCCAGGCACGCTGCATCGCGGGCCACGATCGAGAGACGATTCCCACGGACAGAACGAGCAACAGCGCCGTGATGCGAGCCGGAATAAAATTCGCCACATCATCCAATCGTGCCGATGCCCAGCCAAACCATCGGTATCGATCATCCATATGGCCGATCATCGAGTCCAGCGTGCTGACTGCCTTATATGCAAGTGCCAATGGGGCTCCGCCAAGGATCAGATAGAACAACGGCGCCATGATGCCGTCAGCCGTGCTTTCCGCAATCGTTTCCACCGTGGCACGAACGATATCGGATTCCTCCATCTCCTCCGTATCGCGCCCGACAATCTTGGCGACTGCTGATCGCGCCTCCGTCAATGAGGCAGATTGGAGAGCCCTCTGCACGGATACGACATGATCGATCAGATCGCGAGCCGCGAGCGTGGTCCAAGCCAGCATCACTGTCACCACGCTCCCCCATAGGGAATCGATCGAGTTCCCAACCCAGATGAGCAACTCCCCTGCCGCATACGCTCCAGTCGGCAAGGCAACAGCCAGCAGCACGCCTGCCATCCATTGTTTACTGATAGACAGGAGCAGCTGATGGACTCGCCGGTCACACCAGTTGATGAGAAACCCCATCCATCGTACCGGATGAGGGAACCAGCGCGGGTCTCCGACCGTCGCGTCTATGAGGCAAGCCACCGCCAATTCGCCTCCGGTCATCGGAAGAGCACCACGGGAACGATCAGGATAAAGAGAATCTCTGCGACTTCGTTCGTCGCCCCGAGCAAGTCACCCGTGACGCC
>JBDTPK010000630.1:0-2406 GCA_039932735.1 Nitrospirota bacterium | reverse complement strand
GGCTCTCGCAAAAGCACACCCTTTGCCGCTCAGCGGGCCGGGGAAGCTGCCGCGCGAAAAGCGATGGAGAGCGGAATGCGTACGGTGGATGTCTATGTGAATGGGCCTGGGTCTGGCCGTGAATCGGCGATCCGATCTATTCAGGCCGCTGGATTGCGGATCCATATGATTCGTGATGTCACCCCGATTCCACACAACGGATGCCGTCCACCGAAGCGGCGTCGCGTCTAAGTAGTGTCTGTCGGGACAGTCGAAGACACGAGAATTGTTGGGCACACCCGCATGGTGATGTCCGGTAACCGGAGGTAGAGCAGTGGCAAAGTATCGAGGCCCCGTCTGTCGGTTGTGTCGGCGAGAGGGTGAGAAGTTGTTTCTGAAAGGCTCGCGCTGTATGACAGAAAAATGCGCCATCGAGCGACGGAGCTATCCTCCTGGACAGCATGGACAAAAACGTCCTAGGAACTCAGAATACAGCACCCAGCTCAG
Source organism: Nitrospirota bacterium (assembly GCA_039932735.1). Classification (GTDB taxonomy): domain Bacteria; phylum Nitrospirota; class Nitrospiria; order Nitrospirales; family Nitrospiraceae; genus Palsa-1315. The sequence continues at coordinate 1,920 of JBDTPK010000630.1, read as the reverse complement.
AGAAAAGCAGAAGTTGCGCAGAATTTATGGTCTCATGGAGTGCCAGTTCCGTGGTGTGTTTGAGCGCGCGGAACGCCATTCTGGCATTACCGGAGAAGTGCTCTTACGGCTGTTGGAATGCCGGTTGGATAATGTCGCTTACCGACTAGGGTTCGGCGCCTCGCGAAAAGAAGCCAGACAGCTGGTGAGCCATGGACATCTGACCATGAATGGTCGGAAGATCAATGTGCCTGGCGCCCAGGTTAAGGCGGGTGATGTCATCAGTGTCCGGGAACGAAGCCGCACGTTGATCTCAATCCAAGCCGCCTTAGAGTCCGTCGATGGGCGAGGCATCCCAGAGTGGTTGGAGCTGGACAAGACGGCATTTAAAGGGATGGTACGGGCGCTGCCCTCGAAAGACCAGATTTCTTTGCCAGTTAACGAACAGATGGTGGTGGAGTTGTATTCCAGATAGATGCGGAATTCGTGAAGGCGCGGTCTCTGCGGCGAATAGGTGGCGTGTTCAGGGGTTGACTAGTCGATGAGATGAAGGGGGGGTTATGATTAAAGCGATGAAAGACTTTCAGATCCCAATGCGGGTGGAAGTCGACAAAGATACGCAGAGCCAAACGTTCGGCAGATTTACGACGGAGGCCTATGAGCGTGGGTTTGGGACGACGGTCGGCAATGCGTTACGGCGTGTGCTGTTGTCGTCGCTAACAGGCGCAGCCGTGACCACGGTAAAAATTGAAGGGGTCCTGCATGAGTTCTCCACCATTCCTGGCATCACGGAAGATGTGACCTCCATTATTTTGAATGTCAAAGGGCTGCGGATCGCCGTCCATACCGATAAGCCAAAGACGCTCCGTCTCAGGAAGAAGGGGCCTGGTGAGGCAAAGGGGTCCGACATCATTCATGATGCGGACGTGAGCATTTTGACCCCGAATCTGCATATTGCGACGTTGGACAAGGATGCCTCGTTCGACATGGAAATGACGGTGAAGCATGGGCGTGGCTATGTGCCGGCCGAGCGAAATAAAGAAGAGGGGCTTCCGATTGGCGTGATTGCGATCGATTCGGTGTTTTCACCCATCAAGCGCGTGAACTTTCATGTGGAGAATGCTCGTGTCGGGCGCATGACCGACTACGATAAATTGACTTTGGAGATTTGGACGGATGGGACCATCTCGCCTCGAGACGCCTTGTCCACGGCCGCAGGAATTATACGTGATCACGTTGAAATATTTATCAATCCTGATGAGCGAGTTGAAGGGCGTTCCGATCTTGGGAGTGATGAGGCGCAAAATGAGGTCAATAAGCATCTGTTCCGTAGTGTGAACGAGCTGGAGTTGTCGGTCCGTGCCGCAAACTGTTTGAAGAATGCGAACATCAAGACCATCGCCGACTTAGTTCAGAAAACCGAAGGAGAGATGCTGAGGACGAAGAATTTCGGCAAGAAGTCGCTCAACGAAATTAAGGAAATATTGACAGAGATGGGCCTGGGGCTTGGAGTGAAGCTGGATACTGTGCAACAGAACAGTAGTAGTCCGAAGAGCGAGTAACGAAACAAGAGGGAACCCGTGCGTCATAGAAAAAATGGTAGACAGCTCGGACGGAAGACCAAACATCGATGGGCTTTGTTCAGAAGTCTCGTGACCTCACTACTCGAGCATGAGCGCATTGAAACGACCGAGGCCAAGGCAAAAGAAATTCGAGGGTTCACGGATCGGATGATTACGCTCGGCAAGGAGGGGACCTTGCCGGCTCGGCGGCAAGCGCTTGCCTTCATCCGAAGCAAGGAAGTCGTCTCGAAATTATTCAGCGACGTGGCGCCTCGATTTAAAGACCGCCCAGGTGGCTATACGAGGATGGTGAAGACGAGACGACGGATCGGCGATGCGGCGAAGCTAGTCGCGATCGAACTTGTCGCGCGGACGGATT
>JBDTPK010000629.1:0-2408 GCA_039932735.1 Nitrospirota bacterium | reverse complement strand
GACATTCGGGTGGAGCGGGATTTTAGGGGCACGGAGAAAGGGAAGTCAAACGAAGGAAATAAACTTCCGACGATCCTTCCATGTGCATCTTGACGAAAATGATGAATCGGCTGAAAATGCGCCGCTGTATTCTCCGATACGAATAGTATGGAGTAGACGTTTCGACCGCTGATTTAGTCCGACCAGGCTGTTCCTGGAGGCGCTGAAGCCAAGGGCGCTACGTCCCGTTTCCGATTGGTGAGATTCATTCAGTGGGTTGAGTGAAGAGAATCTGTGCTGGTGAAGATTGGGCGGCTTTCTCAATGGGAGAGGACCCATGATCTGCTGCTTGCGGCTTCAACTGCTGATGGAGCTGTTCGAGTTCGCGGATACGCCGATCTCGTTCAGCGAGCTGTAATTCCACTTCATCAAGTGCAGCTCGATGTTGCGTACCCCGTTCACTGAGTTGTCCTTCGAGCCAATGAACCCGTCCTTGTGCCGGTTCCAATTCCTGAACTCGCGCGCGAAGTCGATCGGTATCGGCGTACTGGCTTTCTAAGACCACGAGACGCTCGTGCGAGGAGTGCAGTTCCTGCTCCTTGAGCGTCAATCCCTGCTGCGCGGTTTCGAGGGCGGCCTGGGATAGCCGGGTTTCGTCTGCCTGCGCGATGGTTCGGGCCTCATTCTCGCTGAGACGCGTGTGGAGTGTCGTCTGTCCGGTTTCCACGGTCGAAAGTTGTTGCTTCGCCGCAGTCAATTCTTCCTGGAGCGTTTGGATACGCATCTGGCGCAAGCCGAGTTGCTCCTGGTTGGATTGATCGAGCGCCTCTGATGCGCCGATTTGGCTCTCTAGCTCCTTCATCTCCGACGCGGACGCTCTCAGCTCCTCTCTCGCCTTCGCCAGCATCTGCTCTTTGAGGCGCATCATGGCGGTGACATCGGCGAGTAGGTGTGCGCCCTTGCCGACAGAAACCTGCTTCAGGAGCCATCCGACTGCTCCCCCGATTCCAGCTGCGATGATCAGACATCCCAGCATTTGGTTGATGAACATGGTCATAGCTCGGGCTGTCCTTTCACTCGTAGCTCGATTCGTCGGTTGCGTTTGAGGCTGGCCCTATTCTCCGCAACTGACAGCGGTTGTGAGGCACCATAGCCGACGGCGGTGAACTGGTTGGTTAGGCCGTGTTCGCTAAAGTGCCGTCGCACGGCATCAGCACGACGGCGGCTCAGTTGAATGTTGTATTCCGACCCACCATACTTGTCTGTATGGCCACCGATCTCAATCGGTGTGTCGGGGGATTCCCGTAGTGCGACGATCAGCTGGTCGAGGATGGCAAGACTGTTGTGTGTCATCGTGTTGCTTTTCGATTCAAACTCGATGGACGAATGAGTGAGGATCTCATTCAACTGCTTCTGAAGCGAGGCAGGAGAGGTTTCAGTCGGTGACGGAGCGACCGGAGGTAGACTTGTCGGCAGGGCTGACGCCGTTGGGGTGAGGGCCACCACCGGGGAAGGCGTCTTCTGCGTTGGGGCTTCATGGAATGGAGCCTTCGTGGATGAGGCGACCACCGATACTGACGTCTTGAGAGGTGGAAGGGTGGGAGAGAACGGCTTCATGGTCCGACCAGGCTTGGATGGACCCGTCACCATACGATCTTCGAGCTCAAGCCCTGTCTGCGCCAGAGGGCCAATCGCTTGCAGCACGTCAGCCTTAGCAGGGTCGCCGTCAACCTGGCCACTCACAACAATCGTGTGGCCGTCGATCATGATGGAGCCTCGTTCTGTCATGTGGCCCAAGACGGGGAGAACGTGAGAAAGCTTGTCTGCCCACGCGACAGGCTCCACCCTCGGATCCACAGCCAACTCATCGACAACGAGACCTGGCGCGGCACCAAAGAGTTCTTGAGCTCGCTGAAGGACAGCGACCTTACTGGTTTCATTGGGAAGCGAGCCACGGAGGATCAGCATGCCATGCTCGACACGTGCATGAAAGTTCGCAGGAGTGACCGGGCCAGATGCTGTCAATGAAGGTACATGGGGTGGAAGGCAGAGAAAGGCAAGGAGGGCAAGTGCGATAATACCAGCTGCTACAATCGCTGCACTCTTCATGGTTCACCTCTTCAACGGACAGGGCCTGCCTTAGTAAAACCTAGCAGATAAGTGGGAAAAATGTGTCAGGAGACACTTTTTTCTACAATAATCTTTCCAGCATGTGAATCTTGAGGGCAGGGCCGTATATGATTGGTGGAGGCCCCAAAGGGTTTTGGAAGCCACGAATTCACGCCCCTTGCGGCTGCGCTGTCTGATACGAAGGTTTCGTCTGAGGTTTTTACAGGTTCTGCAGGCCAGGGAAATCCGAGTCCTAATCAGAGTGGATCACCTATGGTTTCAAATGGTTACAGTAAAAATACTAGGGCAAAATATTCCTT
>JBDTPK010000628.1:0-2409 GCA_039932735.1 Nitrospirota bacterium | reverse complement strand
GCGGACGTCAAAAGCAGCACCTATTACGCCATCGTTCATGTCGTCAGCAAAGGCATGGAGCGGACAATCGATGCCAGGCCCAGCGATGCCATCTCGTTGGCCCTGCGGGCTCCTTGCCCAATCTACATTACTCAAGACGTGTTGAAGCGGAAAAGCACGACGAATCTCGACGCCTGGCTGGCAAAGCTGGAGTCGAAAGATATCGGCGCCCCGAACGTACAGGAAACCTGAGTGACTCGATAGCGAAGGAACGGAGAGAATAATGTTCACCTACATGCAAAAGCCGTTAGACGTACAGGAAAAGTGGTACCTCGTGGATGCAGAGGGGAAAACGCTGGGCCGATTGGCAGCCCGCGTCGCTGGAATGTTGCGTGGCAAACACCGGCCAACTTTTACCCCTCATGTGGACATGGGTGACCATATTGTGATCGTGAATGCGGAGAAGATCCATCTGACCGGCAACAAAATGGTCGCGAAACTCTATCGCCGCCATAGCGGCTTTCCTGGCGGACTCAAAACCGCTACGGCACAGCATGTCTTCCGAAAGGATCCAACAGAACTCTTGACCAAAGCCATAGAAGGCATGCTTCCCAAAAACCCGCTGGGGAATCATATGGCAAAAAAACTCCGCGTCTACGTCGGGCCCACCCATCCGCATCAGGCGCAACAACCGGAACCGATCACCCCCTAATCATCACCGCGAGTGAAAAAGAAGGAGACGTTGTAGCATGGCAGTCGCGACTCAATATGCAACCGGACGACGAAAGTGTGCCATTGCCAGAGCCTGGGTCACTGGGAGGGCAGGCGATATCACGATCAACGATCAACCAATCGAGAAGGCGTTTCCACGACTGACCTTGCGGCAGATTATTCAGTTCCCGCTCGAAATCGGTGGTGTCGTTGGGCAGTATTCGATCAAAGCCACGGTGCACGGCGGCGGCCCCACCGGCCAAGCTGGCGCTTTGCGGCATGCCATCGCGCGCGCCTTGGTGGAGCTCAACCAGCCTCTCCGTACATCCTTGAAGAAGGAAGGTTTGCTGACCCGTGACTCGCGTGTCAAAGAGCGGAAAAAGTACGGACAGAAGGGTGCGAGAAAGCGGTTCCAGTACTCCAAACGATAAACATCGGAGCCACTGTGGGAAAAAGGGAAGGCTCCACGCCTTCCCTTTTTTTGTGTCGTGGGAATGCCTGACGGGTGTTACAGATGAAAAAAGTACGCGTCACAATCGCAGGGGCCAGTGGATATGCTGGAGCGGAACTCGTCCGCCTGGCATCCCTCCACCCGCATTTTGAGCTCCACGCTGTGACCTCTGAAAAGTCAGCCGGAGCTCCAGTGGCTGCAGTTTTCCCGAGTCTGGCCGGTCTCGTGTCTCTCTCATTTCAAGCACTCTCGCCAGAAGCCTTAGCGGAACAGACCGATGCCGTCTTCTTGGCCCTTCCCCATACCAAATCATTGGAGCCGGTCTCCGCCTGTCTCAAAAACGGCAAACTGGTGGTGGACCTCAGCGCCGACTACCGCCTCATAGACTCTGCCATCTATGAACAATGGTATAACACGCCGCATACCTACCATAGCTTGCTGAAGGACGCCGTCTATGGACTCCCTGAATTGCATCGAGCTGCCATTTCAAAGGCAAGACTGGTCGCATCGCCAGGCTGTTATCCGACTGCAGCTATTCTGCAGTTGGCACCGCTCTTCGCCCAAGGTCTCGTGCAACCGCACACCGTGATCATCGATGCGAAATCCGGCATTTCTGGTGCGGGGCGAAGTCCGGCGCTCCCCTACCATTTTCCAGAAGCCCATGAATCCTTAGAACCATACAAAATCGGAGGGCACCGCCACATCCCTGAGATCGAACAAGAACTTGGTAGGCTCCTTCAACGCGTCTCTCAACCATCGGACAGAGTGGCCGCGCAACCAATCGTCACATTCACTCCACACCTTGTCCCGATGAACCGTGGAATCTTGAGCACCGCCTACTGCAAGTTGAAGAGTCCGATGTCGTTACCGAACCTGCGCGTCTTATATCGAGACTTTTACAAAGGTGAGCGATTCGTCAGGGTCCAGGAAGACATCATCCCGAATCCTCGCTACATCAAGGGCTCCAACTATTGCGACATCGGAGTCTACCTCGATCCCCGTTCAGGATCGGTCATTACGGTAGCCGCGCTGGATAATCTTGTGAAGGGCGCCGCAGGCCAAGCAATTCAGGCCATGAACCTCATGCTGGGATTCCCTGAGGAGACAGGGCTGACGGCTCCCGCTGCCTATCCCTAGCAGGCTGCTGAAAAAGGAGGTGGGGTAGCTGGGACGATCCCCGTGCTCGCGCAACGCGCGGCTTGAAAAGAAAGAGAGGCTCTTCGTCCTGGCGAGTGGGTGAAAACAGCATGAGAAACGTCGGTCTCTCG
>JBDTPK010000627.1:0-2410 GCA_039932735.1 Nitrospirota bacterium | reverse complement strand
TGGGCTGCATCTGTGATGAGAAGAATATAGCCTCTGGCCGGCAGCCACTCCAGATCAACCAGACATTCCTCCAAGGCGTCCCAGTTGTGGCCGAAGTAGTCGGGGAATTCCAATGCTCGGGCGAACTCCGTAAACAGATTCTCCGACGTCTTGCAGTGACGGCCCTTGATGACCTTCAGCGCCAACCCAGTTGGTGGGCGAACGAGCGATTCGACGGGCTGCTCGGCTGTGACCATCAGCAATGAGGTCCAGGGGGCTTTCGTTGATTGGAGATGGGCAGTCAATGACAGTGTATGTTTCGGAGTCATGGTCTCTCATTCAATGGGATGAACGTTCGGTAATGGTTGCCGGTATAGTAGGCCTTTCCCGTGTCTTGCTCGATGACAATCCGTTCTGCATCCCGCGAGCGGCCGCGTACTTTTGGATTCACATCGTACTCGCGATAGTCGCCCAGGGGAAGGCGCCGCTCGCGATTCTGAAACACCCTGCCGCCGATATATCCAGGGAGGGGGTTGCCTCCATGTTGCCGAATTGCCTCCAGCAGATATTTGGCTTTTTGTAGAGGATCCCTCGCAGCTTGATGCAGTGGTCGATCGAGCGATGGCGTGGCATCGTGAAGAGCTGACCCTGCGGACTGAACGGATTGGACAGAGGGAGACGAGACGGTCGGTTCAAGCGACGAGCCGGCATGGGGAAGACCTGTCAGGCCGCCGAACAGTAGCCCAGCAAGGACGACGAGTATTCCATAAATCTTCCAAGCTCGATCCATAGTTTCGCATGTGTATCGCGAGGCGAAGAAGCAGAGATCAAATCTCTAGCACGCACGAGCTTAGAGGATCAACGGGCGTAAGAGGAGCAGGAATTGAAGCCGGAAATTATTGCTATCGCCTATCCGTCGGCGTAGCATCCAATGTATTCGTCTTGCTAAGGGTGCGCTCCAGTCCGGCTTCTCCATGCCGCCGCACGGACAGAAACAAAGCCCCTTCCTTACGCCGAGACGAGCCAACGAGGTACAGAGTGGAATCCGCAGTGGAACGGCTTGAGTTTGTGACAGTCGAAGGACTCCTGGCCTACGGAGAAATGCTGGCGAGTCGCACTGCCGGAGAAGGGATTGCGTTCCCACCCACCCCGACATCCTCTCTCGATCGATCACAGCGAACCCGGAACGCGATGGAGAAAATCAGGGCGTTTGTGCAGGGCGCGCACGGGGGATTTCCTGGGGCAGCAGAGTATCGAGCGACCCGTCGCGCGCTGATCGAAGAGGATTGCCGGGGCGATGAACTGGTGTTCTTTGCTGCCTGGAACGCGCTTCTCGCAGCAGGTGAGTTGGCTCCGCTCCTTCGCATGCCAATCAAGTCAGTGCGGAAGCCGATGCATCGCCGGCCGGTGGCGATCGTGCCGCGAGCGCAATTGACGCCGCAGTTGGTCGATGATCGAATCGTTCTGGACTTGGGCGAGGATCGGTTTTGGCTCTTGCCGCGCGATTTAACCGGCCGCACGCTTCTCTTTACGATGCGTCATGGGGTCTCACGCATGGAGAGCAGCACCTATCGAGTCGGGCGTCGCCTCGCGAACGTGCTGGATCCTGAACGAGGCGTCCCCAAAGCCGACGCAGTCGGTGCAGCCCTGGCCCGGATGTTGGGCGTAGTGGGGCAACAACTGGACTTCCTGCACATTCAGAATTATCTCGATCCGCGCGCCTTCGTCCATCTGGTAAGCCAGAGCCCCAATACACGGCAATTGTATGAGCGGGTGATCGCGGCGCTGATGCAGGCGCAGCCTGCTGAGGCGCTTCTCCCTGCCTGCGATCCCGCGTTAGACTCCCAGGATTTCGGATGGGTCACAGGTCTGGAGAAGAAGGCGGAAGTCGAGGAGGCCGCCAAGGCATTCGGCGTGGATGCGCTGACGGCCAAGCGTCTGATCAAACATCCCCTGTACAGCTACCCCGGCGGGCATTCTTTCTTCGATGTCTATGTGGATATCGTCGACGGCTTCCGCCGGTTGGGTCAGTCCAACCAGGGGAAGGCCGTGTGTGTGTACAGCCACAGCTCCACGTTGCGGGCGCTCATGATTTATCTCGACCCGCGCCCTTTTCGCGAAGCCTTCACCGAGTTTGGTGAATATAAGGAGGGGCAGGATAACGTCGTCTTGCTTGCCTACGAACAGGGACTCTTATCCGGCTATTCCACCGCTGTGGGTTTATCAGCGCGGGAAAGCATGGTGCGGGAGACCTGGGTGAAGGTCGAGCGCGAACGCAGAGATCGGATCACGCTCAAGCCCCGACAGATCAAGCGGATCGTCGCATTGGTCTCAGGTGGCGATTTTGCCGGTGCCGGCGCTGCGTTGAAGGAATTACGCGTGACAGGAAACCGGTTTGGCCTGGAAGTCCACTTCGTCCGTCACGGGTTCT
>JBDTPK010000626.1:0-2416 GCA_039932735.1 Nitrospirota bacterium | reverse complement strand
CCGTTTGCCGCGCGGCGACCCGTCCCGTAAAGCGGTGGGCCATGGCGGTCGGCAAAAACGCGGCCCCGTCCTCACTGGTCAGGCCGGGGCAGAGCATAACCGCGGCCTCCTTGGTGTCGATATCGATCCCGGTAAAGGCAACCACGCGGCCAACGGCCACCGCATCCATTTGCATGACGGCTCGAGGACCAGAGGCGGTTGGTACGGCCCCGCGCTTCTGATTTTTGTGCCACTTCGAGCGAATCACATATTTCTCCGCCAGAATCTCGTAGATCTTGGGCACGGAGAGCCTGACCGGATGCTCCCGTTCCAGAAAGTAGGCGATCTTCGGGCCACAGCACTGGTGCTCGCGGACGCGCAGCGCCCCGATCAGTCGCTTGATCATCGCCGGCACCGGCCGGGCTCGTCGGAGCCCCTTGGTGGCCTGCGCCTGGCGGGCGAGAAATCCGACGAGCCCATCGGTCGCACCCCCGTGGAGCCAGCGCTCAACGACCTCCCGATGTCGCTCTCGAGGCGCCGCAATCTTTCTATGACTGAGACCGTGGGCGGCGAGCTCCCAGGCCAACGTGAGTTGGGGGTGTGTCTGCATGTCCATAGACTACTATGGACGGTCGGATATTTACGGCAACATTGCGGAGGGGGGCTTGATCGGCGCGATGCCATGTATTGGTCTCATAGTTGGGTTATAATATCGACATATGCGGGACAGGTTATTGAGACAATATCGGTGGTGGCTGTCTATCGGTGCTCTATGCCTGACTCTCTCAGGATGTGCCACAGAACTTCCCGTGATGGTGGCGGCGGCTGACATTTCAGGGACCTTGGTGGTGGGGCGGGTTGTCACGAACATTACGGGTGAAATGCAACGAATCTATGCTCCGGAACTCCGTTCTTTCGAGGTGATTAATATGGAGAACCAGGAGCGATTTAAGATCGATGTGCAGTCTGCGGACGAGTACTTTTCGCTTGCCCTTCCTCCTGGGACCTATGAACTGAGTCGCGTGCAGATCAGTGAAGGTCCATTCTTGTCCATGGCGCAGCTCTCAGCAAGCTTTGTGCTCAAGCCGAACATGGTAACTTTTCTCGGCACCTGGTATTTCGGAGTGGATTCTCCGAAATATGGACGCCAAGTCGTTGTATCCATGACTCATGATGAGCATGACCAGGAGCGAGCCCGACAGTTCGTCAAGGACACATATCCCGCTTATAATGCGAGGGCTCCGGTGATGCTGATTCCAGAGCCATCGCATGAAGAGGTCCGCCTGTATGAAGTCATGCCTTATCCCCGTATTCTAGGATATTTCCGTCGTCATTGGTGGTAGACGCTGACCGTGTGGCGGACACTCCCTTACATATCAGTTGGTATTTTGTTTGCGCTAGGGGCGTTGTCCGCCGGGTGCGCGGGCTATCCCACGCAGTCTGACCCTGTCGTCGTGAAGCGGGTCCAGATGCAAATGGGCACGCTGGTCACGATCACCGTAGTCGCTGGGAACGAGGCGGTCGCGCATTCTGCGGCGACTGTCGGGTTTGCTGAAATCCGACGGCTGGAAGACCTTCTGAGCACTTGGATTTCGACGAGCGAACTCTCTCGCGTGAATACTTCGGCGGGTGTGATGTCGGTCCATGTGAGTCCTGAAACAATGACGGTTGTTCAGGGTGCAATTCAGGTTGCGGAGTTGACCAATGGCGGATTGAATATAGCCATTGGCCCGGCGGTGGATGTCTGGAATGTGATGGAAGGCGGACGAATACCGACCGAACCTGAATTGGAGGCTCTCCGTCCCTTGGTCGATCTGACGTCGGTTCATGCCGACGCGCGCGCCCAGACAATCTTTCTTGAGAAAGCCGGGATGCGGATTGATGTGGGGGGAATCGGCAAAGGCTACGCAGCGGATCAAGCGGTGATGGCAATGAAGAAAGCCGGAGCGCTGGCTGGAGTGGTGGCTCTCTCCGGGGATATTAAAACATTCGGACAGTTGCCTGGGGGGAGGAAATCTCTCGTCGGCATTCAGCATCCACGAAAAGAGGGAGCGGTGCTTGCCTTCATCGACTTGGAAGATGAGGCGATCTCAACGGCCGGCGACTACGAACGATTTTTCGAGCGTGACGGTGTCCGGTATCATCATATTCTCGATCCGAAGACGCTCCAGCCGGCGCGCGGTTGCCAAAGCGTCACGGTGATTGCCCGTGAAGGCATTTGGGCAGATGGATTGGACACTGGCATATTTGTAATGGGGCTTGAATCGGGAATGCGCCTTGTTGAATCCTTACCGGGTGTTGAGACCATCATCGTAGATCATGAAGGCTCGGTCCATGTGTCATCAGGGCTACGGGATCGGATCCTCAAACCGTGAGGCAGACAATTATCGGTCTAATCGATAGCTCATGGGAATCTTGATCGTCATGCGCGGCTGTC
>JBDTPK010000625.1:0-2422 GCA_039932735.1 Nitrospirota bacterium | reverse complement strand
AGGCATCAAGATAATCATGCTGATGGGTGGTGTTCGCACGACGAGCCTGGTCGGACGACAGACGCTTGACCCCTCGCAGCTCACTGGCGAGCAGGGCATTCGCCCGATCCTCAATCCACTTCGTGACCACGGTGTCAGCTGGCTCACCATGAAGTGGGTTGTATTTGATGCCGCCGTCCTACGGCGGATTATGGGAGGGAGTGATGACGATGCCGTCGGCGAGCCCTGATGTTCTTCCGCGATTACAGGAGAGGATCGCGTGAGAGATGACCGGAGTGGGGGTGTACCCATCATGCTGATCGATCATCACCTCAATGCCGTTTGCTGCCAAGATTTCGAGCGCACTCACACAAGCAGGTTCCGAGAGTGCGTGGGTATCTTTGCCGAGATACAGCGGCCCAACTGTGCCCTGACTGGCTCGATGTTCACAGATCGCCTGCGCAATGGCCAGGATATGTCATTCGTTAAAGCTTCGCTTGAAGGAAAATCCCCAATGTCCAGATGTACCAAAGGATACTCGTTGCTCCCGTGCCTGCACGTCAGGCTTTTCAGAAAAGTAGGATGCAATCAGCTTCGAGACATCCATCAGCATCGATGCCGGTGCGGGATTTCCTGCGAGAGGATGGATAGCCATAGGTGTTGTGTAGTCCTCAAACCCTCTGACTGTCAACCATCTTCGCGCCATTTTGCACATCGACTTGAGAGAAATACCACGTCTGCCGATACATCGTGCGTCTGCTGTCGTTATGATTCGAGAAGGTCACCACCAACTGTAGCCCTGCAGTCCGTTCGCCTTGTGCCGGCTGAACAAGGTCGGTCGCACGCGCACGATACCTGGTGGCATCGCCACAATGGACTACCCAGGGAACTTTTCGGTGAGGTCTGCTGGAAATTGCACTTGCGTCTAAATAGGCCGGTAACAGTAGGAGTGGGGGCACAGGTCTTTCCATGAGTGGTTGAGTGGGCATACCGCGTGTCGCACGGAGACACCTTGAAGGGGAGCCCTACCAGTCGCCTACAGTTCCCTCCGGGCAATCGTGCGCTATCGACAGAGGTTGATACGACACGGCTTCCTCCTTTAGATCTGGCTCATCTGCACGGAGCATCGTCACCTCCATCTTTTCATTCGCGAACGTTTCCTCGCCCGTTCGCAAAACGCTTTCTCGATTCAAAATCTTCATGGCGTTGAGGCGAGACACCTTGAGGGGAAACGTCCCGAATTGATCTCCTGACAAATGGAGCACCTGAACCGTCATCCGGTTACGGTCCACATAAATAACCTGACGCAAGGTTTCGTCGATAGGTGTCTTCAGGCTCACAACAGCTGAGACCGTCGGTTCGATGACTGGAACCGTGATCATATATTTGCCTAACGTATCCTTCGCCGTCGCGTCCAACATTCCTGTGGCCTCCAGGTTCGAGGTCGCAAACAGTGTGGTGGTATGGCTCAATAGCGGAGATTTGATATCGAGACGGAGATTTGTGAGGCGGTGGTCCGACACATTTTCAATGAGGAACTTGATCACGACCCAGGACTGAGGATCAAGGGTCTTGGCTCGGCCTTTCGGCAATGTTTGTTCGATGCGCCGGAGCCGGCAATCGGACACCAGATTCCGGTTTTCATAAAAATAGGTCTTACTGTTCCCCTCCAGGAGAAAGGCGCGCTCATACGTGTAAAAGGCGACGCCGACATGAATCGGGGTTGGCTTGAACCAGGAGACGATCAGAGGAACGAGAAACAGCATCAACGAGGACGAAAATCCAACGATGATCACCTTGTTGAGTCGGCTTTGCCGCCAAAACCACCTCCACCATTCCTTCAATAACATCATGACTGTTCACTCATGGGGAAGATGGACCGGGTTGTGAACCACTCACCACGCGTGATGAATTGATCCAACTAGCCGGCTGACACTCATTAAATGCCTCACGCTTCACAACTCTTGGGATCGAAACGAGAACGACGCTAAGGGATTTTCGGTATCCTGTTGGACTCGCACCTCTGAAAGAGCCACCTGGGTACGAGACACCCCATCGCACAGGGAAGCGGTGGAAAGGGAGAATCGTGAAGGACACGTGAATCTCGCAGGGAGGCGTATTGTAAGAGTGGGACGAATAAACCGCAAGGTGGGGCGTGTGGAAAGGGATGTATAGGCCAGCGGGATATTGTCAGCGGTCGCCTAGGGAATGATGTGTCAGTCTTGCTCCTCACCGGCAGACCCACCACGATCCGGCACGTCGGCAGTGCGTGTGTTCTGTTGTCCGAGGATCTCCTGTTCCGCCTGAAGCCAGTCATCAAGCGGACCTTGACGGATGCGTCGCTCGTAGTTCTCGAAGGCACGTGTGGCAATCCGTTCATTGAGTGTTGCTGACACAGAAGGGGGGGGAGACTCTGGTGTCGTTCGCCGGGTAGGGCTCTGGC
>JBDTPK010000624.1:0-2435 GCA_039932735.1 Nitrospirota bacterium | reverse complement strand
TTCCGAGAGCATCGAGACGAGTATGAGCCACCGTCATGAATAATGCGGGCTAGTCCGGCCCTGGCAGGCGTGGGCACGCAGAAGGAGTGACGGCCAAGACTTCTGCTGGCATTGAGAGGAAGAGGTGGCTATGCTTATCCATGAAGTCATCTCAACCGCTCTCATGATGACTAAGAGGACAGATACGGCACGATCGGCCATGATAAAAATGATGGACCGCCACGGTGGAACTGTTCCCGTTGTTGAAGGGGACAGTCAGCGAATTGGGATGGTGATGTTGCGCGAATCTTTCCCCGGTTCAAAAGCAAATGCTCATGGAGGTATGACGATGAGAATAGTTTTCTCGACCCTCTTGATGATGTTTTTGATTCAGTCGACCGTCTCAGCGTGGGCAGAGCCACAAGATGTCACAGTCACCGCTGTGATGAAAAGTTCAACAACCATCAGCGGCCAGAAGATCGAATATCCCAAAACCGATAAGGCAGAAATGGCCTCGGTCCTGGTCGAGATCCAACCGGGGAGTGAGAACGGTCGCCACATGCATGCAGTCCCCACCTACGTCCATGTTCTTGAGGGGACAATGACGGTGGAATTTGAGGATGGCGCTCGACAGACATTTAAGGCTGGGACTGGGTTTTTAGAGGTGGTGAACACCGTGCATAGTGCAAAAAATTTAGGCGATGTCCCGTTGAAATTACTGGTCGTCTTTGTAGGGGAAGAGGGAAAACCGAATCTTATCCGTCCTGAACGTCATCAGACATCGAACATGACACCATGATCCCGAAACAATTGTTCCTGAACTGTGCTTCGAACGCGTATTCGGCTGAGGAAGTGTCGAGAGTCGGCTCGTGAATGAGCCCGAGGTTTTGAGTACCTTCCCAATTCAGCATCAGCCGTAACATAGTCGAAGTTTTCTCGGTATCAAAGCCTGGTTGATTGCCCGGGGTAGCAGAATGCACGCAGAGCTAAGACAAGCCTACGAGAAGGAGATGTGTGCTGCAGCCGAGCACTACGATGGCAATAACCCTGACAAGGCTTTCTATCACCTAGAGCGCGCACATATCCTGGGGCAGTCGTTCGCATTGGCTCATGCGAGAGCGCACTGGTGGATGCTGAAGGTCGGCTGGAAACGTCGGGACTCAATAGAGATAAGCGGTCAAGTGGCGAGGATTATCGGTGCGTTGCTATTTTCTCGAATTTGGGTGCCGTTGGGAAATACCGGCGGTGCGCATGTTGATCCGTTTAGACCCATGCCCATACCGGAAGAGTTTCGAGCCTTGTTGAAGAGACGTTGATACAGTTGCTGACCTCCAAGCCACTCGGGCTGAAAGAAGCGAATACAACTGATGAATGCATTGTTCCCAACGATCTTCAGCGGGATGATTGTCCTTTCGGTCATCCTGTTAGTGGTTGGGATCGTGAGGCCAGGGTGGATACGCTTCGGACAAAAGCGGCCTGGTCGTCCAGCGATCATCGCTGTAGCAATAAGCCTATTGGTCATCGGCCTTTCCGGATCAGGCGCGATTCTACCTACCGGAAAGAACAATGTGGAAACTGTGAATCCTGGTGCAGCGCTGAGTGAGGCTGTATATGCAGTCGACAATAATACGCGTCAGTGCGAGCCAGGAACGAAAGCTGGCCGTGCAGGTGTCAGCGACGAAGAGCAGACCGCGACTGGTATTCGCTATATGGTCAAAACACCGACTAACTACAATGCCAGTATTGCCCATCCGTTACTCATGGTGTACGCACCGGCGGGAACGAATCGATATGAGTCGGAACACTTTGTATCTTTCACGCAAGCGGCGACGGCGGCAGGTTTTATTGTGGCCTACGCCGATCACCGGGCGATGAATCCTGAAGTCATTGAAAAGTTGGCTGAAATACCTGAACTGATCGAAAGGAAATGGTGTATCGACAAGAAACGGATTTTTCTCACCGGTCATTCCGATGGCGGGACTACTGCCATGGGCATCGCGTTTATCAATGGTACCAAACATATTCCGGCTGCAATTGCTCCCAGTGCCATGGGCGTCAGGGGTGAGGACTTGAAAGCCTATCAATGTCCGAACCCCCTTCCCGTGATGATCATGCACAGCAGCCAGGACGCCCTGTTCCCAGGGTATGGGAAAGAGGCGATACAATGGTGGGCAGCCTGCAATGGTTGCGAGGCGACCCCCCCTGTTAAAGATGCAGACGGTTGTGTCACGTACAAGGGTTGTAGGGATAATGTCACCACACGGTATTGTGAAGGCACGGGGAGACATACAAAATGGCCTGGAAGAAATGAGGCGATGATTGACTTTTTCAAGAGCTGCCAAGGCGTCCGTTGAAATTTTATGAGCCACTCCAATAAGTCGATATGTAGCCCGCTCCTTATATAGCAGGATGCTGAAAAAGTCCGCCAGCGGCGTTCTCGCATCGCTCAGAGGCTC
>JBDTPK010000623.1:0-2436 GCA_039932735.1 Nitrospirota bacterium | reverse complement strand
CGCCTCAAAGTCGAAGCTCGTCTTCTGGCCCTTGGCATCCTGATAGACTCGCCCATAGATGCGCTTGTCGGTAAACACGGTCTTCAAATTCTTCCCTTTGATATCCAGATCCAACACCACGGTCGCCCAGGCCGGATGAGTGGTCGGCATATTATGCGGGACGAGACTCTGCACCTTCACAGTGATCGTCGTTTTCTCGCCCTCAATTTTCGTTGTGACGTCCAGCTTGGCCGCTTCTTGACGAAACTTGCCGATACGACCAGGGAAGGTATGGTTGGCGGTTTTCCGCTTCTTCTCCCCGTTGGCCGACTCACCGACCTGCTCAGGCATGTGGCAGGTCTGGCACTCTTTGCCTGACTTCACGGCCTTGCTTTGATCCCAGTTGCCCAGTAAATCGTTGGTCTTGCCTAAGCTGATAGCCGTGGGAACAGATTGGTGGCAATTGAGGCAGAGATCGGACTTTTGAAACAGCCCCAACTCCATCGACTGGTGTGCCCGGTTCTGAACAGCATCCTTATACGGACCATAAATCGTCTTGCGCTCGAGTTCGTACTTGGGCTCGGGCGGCTGTGTTGTCCGATCAACCTGCTTGATCAAATGGCATTGCGCACAGGCCACCCCATCCAGCGACGGGTCGCCTGCTTTGGCCTGATTGATAAAGAGCTGGACGTGAGCGGGAAATTCGCGCACGTGCGGCGCATGGCAGCGAAAACACTGGGCTTTGTCTTTGCCTTCCGGAGAAGACAAGAATGCATCGAGCGAAGCGCGGAAGGCCGGAGAATGGATCGAACGCGAGAGTGGAGAGGTGTCCCATTCTTCAAACACACGCTCGTGGCATCGTTTGCACTTGCTCGAAGTCGGGAAAGCCTGTTCGATGGTGCTCTGCGACATCGCTATTTCTTGTGCAACTGTCCCGGGGCCGAGCCAAGGCGCGAGAAACAACGCCACCGCCAAAATTGCCGTGCCGACTCCAATCTTCACAGGGATCGAATTTCTCGCCATCATAGTGATCTTTCTGCTTCGAGGCCAACAAGATGCTCGAAAAGTTCGTCCAGCAAGGCCGCAACGAACTATCACTTTCAAGGGTGGCTGGGATGATCCCAACTGCGCGCGTCCAACGAGGGCTTTCTTAAGCCGCGCGTTGCGCGAGTACGGGGATCGTCCCAGCTACCCCGCCTTCTTTTTCAACATCCTGCTATAGTGTTTTGGCCCGGTACGTCAGCAGGCGAGGCTGTGTATACTCATCGAAAATATTTTTCGCGTGCTCCCGCTCTTTGTCGGTCGCCAACGTCGCAAGATATTTTTCTTTGAGCGCCGGTTTTGGCGTCGGAATCAGCGCATAGTTCAACACCGCTTCCATCGATGCAGCCGTCGACCCTGCCGGAATCGCAAGGGTGAAGGGGACCTTCCGCGTATGGCCTCCCTTGATGAAGGGATCAGGAATCGGACCACGGAGAATTTTGTCGTAGGGCAAGCCAAACTGCTTGGTCTCTTCCTTCAGCACCTTACCCTGAGCATCCTTGGCAGTCAGGACCAGATAAAACTGTTTGAGCACAGGATCGCCGTCGGGAAAGCTGTGGGGGAGGCTGCCGATTCTCACCAGCGCCGTCCCCTCCACCGCAGAAGCAGACTTGGTAGTTTCAAGGTCCACGCGGGGCATCCACTCGGCCTGAAGATTTCGATTCTTGAGCATAGTGCCGGATACCACCACCCCGCGAAACCAATGCCGGCCGATCGCACGGGTCATGGCCCCGCGCTTTGAGATGGAACTGCCGGTCGAGGGCTCCATATGGCAGTCTTGGCACACCGTCCCCTGCAAGATCTCACCAGCCAAATCCTTCTGCATCACATCCTTCACTTTATCGAAATGGCAGGACGCGCAATAGTTCGCGCCACGGAACAGTTCGGATTGCGTGGCAGGATGCACGAGGTTTTCCTCTGGATTCGCGTAGGGCCCATAGATCATCTTGCCCGGCTCGATCTTGAACGAGGGCGGAGAGTTCGGCGTCTGCTCAACCTGCTTGATCAGATGGCAGGAGGCGCAGCCGATACCCTCTACTTGCGGCGTACCAGCTAACACCTGCGCCACAATTTTGTCGACATGTTGAGGGAACACAGTCGTCGATGGCACATGACAGGCAAGACAGCGGCGGCGCTCGTCGGCCGTCGGATCGGTCTGCAGCCAGATGCCCAATACCGTGCGGAAGACCGGCGACTCCAGCGACGCCCCATGCAAGAGCGCCGCATCGACGCGGCCGAACGTCTTAAGGTCCGGCGTTTGCTCGCGTGCGCCCTTCCATTCTTCATAGTGCCGATCATGGCATTGTTTGCAGTCTTCCGATCGGATGAAGATCTTTTCAATGTCTGCCACCCAATCAGTGGGCGTCGGAGCCTCTGCCTTCTGTGCAACGGCAAGGCCATGATACAGGCCAATGA
>JBDTPK010000622.1:0-2438 GCA_039932735.1 Nitrospirota bacterium | reverse complement strand
GCCATACCGGCAAGCGCATTCGCAATGTCGTGAACATCGGCATCGGGGGCTCGGATCTGGGTCCCGTCATGGCCTATGAGGCATTGCGGGCGTACAGCGATCGCGCGCTGACGGTTCGTTTCGTCTCTAATGTCGATGCGACCGATGTTGCCGAGTCGACGCGGGATCTCGATCCGGCGGAGACGCTGGTCATCGTCTGCTCGAAGACCTTCACCACACAGGAGACCCTCGCCAACGCGCAGACCGCGCGTGCCTGGTGCCTGCAAGCCCTCAAGAACGACAAGGCAGTGGCCCGTCATTTCGTGGCCGTGTCCACGAACGCGGAGGAAGTCGCGAAATTCGGAATCGATCCCGCCAACATGTTCGAATTCTGGGACTGGGTCGGAGGCCGCTACTCGCTGCCCTCGGCCATCGGCCTCTCACTGATGGTCGCGATTGGGCCCAAACGGTTCCGCGAGATGCTGGCCGGGTACCATGCCATGGACGAGCATTTCCGAACGGCCCCGTTCGACAAGAACCTGCCCGTACTGCTGGGGCTCATCGGACTCTGGTACGTGAATTTCTTCGGCACCGAGTCACAGGCGATTCTGCCCTATGACCACTACCTCGGACGGCTGAGCGCCTATCTGCAGCAGCTCGACATGGAGAGCAACGGGAAGCGCGTGGACCGGGATGGGGGCGTGGTGAATTACCAGACGGGCCCGGTCATTTGGGGGACGCCGGGCACCAACGGCCAGCATGCGTACTATCAATTGATCCACCAGGGCACGCGGTTGATCCCGTGCGACTTCATCGGCTTCTGCCGGTCGCTCAATCCCATGGGGCAGCATCACGATCTGCTGGCGTCCAATCTGTTCGCGCAGACGGAGGCGCTGGCCTTTGGAAAAACTGCCGCGGAAGTGGAGGCTGAAGGAGCGTCCCAGGCCCTGGTGCCGCACCGGACGTTTCCGGGCAACCGCCCGACGAATACCATCCTGATCGAACAACTGACGCCGGAGACGTTCGGAAAGTTGATCGCGCTCTATGAGCACAAGGTCTTCGTCCAGGGCACGATCTGGCGTATCAACTCGTTCGACCAGTGGGGCGTGGAGTTGGGCAAAGTGCTGGCCAAACAGATCACGCCGGAATTGACGAGCGGGACGGACCACGATCTCCGGCACGACAGCTCGACCAACGCGTTGATCCGGCGTTACCGCCGGCTTCGCCTGCCGGGCTGATACACTTCGTTCCGCCAACAACACATCACCTGAAAGGCTTGCGATGACTCGTGAACAGCTCGATCAACTTTGCATCAACACCATCCGCACGTTATCCATGGATGCCGTTCAGCAAGCCAACTCAGGCCATCCCGGGACGCCTATGGCGTTAGCCCCCGTGGCCTATTGTCTGTGGCAGCGATTTCTCCGTTTCGACCCGCAAGACCCGATCTGGCCCAATCGCGACCGTTTTGTCCTGTCCATTGGCCACGCCTCGATGCTGTTGTATTCCCTGCTTCATCTCACCGGGGTGAAGGCCGTAAGCAAAGACTACGAGACCCTCGGTGAACTGTCGGTGCCGTTGGATGCCATCAAGCGGTTTCGTCAATTGGGGAGCCGCTGCCCCGGTCATCCGGAGTACCGATGGACCTCCGGAGTCGAAACTACAACCGGACCGCTCGGGCAGGGGATTTCGAACAGCGTGGGCATGGCCTTGGCCGGCCGCTGGATGGCTGAGCATTTCAATCGGCCCGGCTTCGACGACATAATCAATTTTAACGTCTATGCCTTGTGCGGGGACGGTGACATGATGGAGGGGATCTCTCACGAGGCCGCCTCGATGGCCGGACACTTGGGTATCTCGAACCTGTGTTGGGTCTACGACAACAATCACATCACGATCGAAGGCAACACCGCCCTGGCTTTCTCGGACGATGTCGCAACACGGTTCATCGCCTATGGTTGGAACGTTACCCGCGTCGGCGACGCCAACGACCTCGTCATGCTGGAGCGGGCGTTTCGAACCTTCCAGACGACGACAGATCGCCCCACGCTGATCATTGTGGATAGCCACATCGCGTACGGGGCGCCCAACAAACAAGACACCTCGGCGGCTCACGGAGAGCCGCTCGGCGAAGAGGAAATCCGACAGACCAAAAGAAATTACGCATGGCCGGAGGACGCCAAATTCCATATTCCCGACGGCGTCTCTGAGCATTTCAGAGAAGGGGTTGGCGCTCAAGGCAAGGCGTTTCGCGACGCCTGGTTCACGCGCATCAACGAGTACAAGGCCAAGTACCCTGAGCTGGCCGATGAATTGTGCCGGATGCAACATCGGCAATTGCCAGACGGATGGGACAAGGACTTGCCTATTTTTCCAGCCGACGCTAAGGGCCTGGCCACGCGGGTCTCGTCCGGGCAGGTGTTGAACGCGCTGGGAAAGCGCGTGCCCTGGTTGATGGG
>JBDTPK010000621.1:0-2441 GCA_039932735.1 Nitrospirota bacterium | reverse complement strand
GTCCGGTTCTTAGGGGAGGATGCGGTCGAAAGACCGCATCCTTACCCGACAGATGGCGGCGCAGGCATTCATGAGAATGAGCGGC
This sequence comes from Nitrospirota bacterium, assembly GCA_039932735.1. GTDB lineage: Bacteria > Nitrospirota > Nitrospiria > Nitrospirales > Nitrospiraceae > Palsa-1315. The sequence continues at coordinate 2,356 of JBDTPK010000621.1, read as the reverse complement.
TTGAACACTTCGCGGGGATGGACGATCGACAAGGTGAGCGAGCCGATTGAAACAATGTTGAGGCCGATGATGCGGTGTTTGGCATCGAGCCCGCAGATCACGAATTGTTCGCGATCGATGTCCTTGAAGCAGGGAGCAAGGAGCGCGGCGGCCGTTTCGGAAGTCGAGATGGGCAGCGATGGCGCTGCAGCACGGTTTTCTCGGACCAGAGAAACCCGGAAGCGTGGCAGACTGTAGATATTCGCGCAGAGCGAGTGATTGGGCTGATTGTTGCCGTTGAGGGTGCAGGTTTTCATGTTGTCCTCCTTTTTCGAAGTTGACGTTTGCTCTCTCACGAATGCTGGAGAGCAAACTCAACCCGTAGGGAAGAAGGAGGACGGAGCGGGGGGCCGGTGGGCGTGCCGGAGGGACCGGATTGCACAGGGTCAACCGTGACAGCCTGCTGGCGCGGCCTGTGCGGGACCGCAGGCTTTAGAGCCCGCCGGCACCGTGTGGGAAAACCTGCGCCGGGCAATGAATCGCGGGTGGCGATACGGGACGTGAAGAGCCGGGGAGCTGAACCAGATTGGCTACATTACAGGCACTTCGTCGGTAACGAGTCCTTCAAGCACTTCATCACGGACATGGTATACAACATGACGAATAGGTAATTAGAGCCTCGTGGCGATGCGCCAAAGAGGCAGGCAGGGCGCGCGGGCTGGGTTTCAACCTTTGAAGAGGATAAGTGTGGGCCCTTAAGGAGATGGCAGCCTGCTTCGACGCGGAGCATCTTAGTATCGAAACTTGTGAAGATGGTTAACGCGACCTTTGAAATATTCAAGTTCAAGTGTTTTGGAAATCCTGACGACGCCAACGGTGTGTGTGTATTTACTGTCTCCTCTATACCCCGCTTTCTCGTGTCGCTGCAGCGAAATCAACAATAGCAAGTCCTTGTCGTGCGTCTTCAAAATCTGCTCAAGCGATGAAGCCGAACAGCAGAGTCTCAAACCTGAATGCGGCCCGTCCTCGATATACTTGTCTTCTCGGCCCCATGCCTCTGCGTGCACGGCGACATTTCCCGAACTAATTTTCCAATGACGCCCGAAAGGTTCGTCTGTAGTGAGCGACAAAGTGGCGGCGTAATCGCGAGAAAGACGCGGCCTCAAAGTGGCACAGGGCACTCCAAAAGGATCATGTTCATCAAGCCGGGTCTCTCCGGACGGGCGGACAATCCATGGTGTGTACTCCTTCTTTTTCCCCCTTAGATATTCGAGATCGTCTTCATTCTCGTGATATGTGGGAACCCATCCGAGCATTGGCTCCTCGCGTGTTAGCTTACGCGCCAGCTGTGGTGCCTTTTGTGGAGGCACAAGAGCGGATGAAATAGAAACCCCAATGTTATCGGCTGAGTGCCAACAGCCCTGGACAACAAGTTCCCTGCCTACGCGAGAGGTTAGACCGACGAGCTGCAAGAGCCTATCCCTGTTACCAGTAAGCGCGAGGCCGCCTTCTGTCTTTTCAAGAAGGATTTGGGTAGTGTCGAGAGGTGTTCGATCCGTACCGTCAGACAGCCAGAGTCCATCATTTCTGGTAAGAAGGTAGCGACCAAGCCATTCGCCCCAGGGATCGTCCTCACACCACCAATCGTTCGTAACAGGAAAATGGTTCAACAGCTTTCCTGCAGCCAGGAAAAGTGCATGCCAGCCCAGGTGCTCACCGTGAGTATGAGCGCGCGTACTCATCCCATAGGAATTATGACTGTGTCGAATCCCACGTGCGTCTCGCTCGTACATGCCGGAAACGCTTGGGTCGAGCTGGTGAACGATCTCGGACATCATGTCCTTAACTTCCCAGCATGGTTTCCCGAAGATCTGACTCAGACTGTCAACGTCATATTTGTGAAATTCGTAATCCAGATGGAAGTCGAACTCGGGTTCCGGAATGGAGGCGGGACGTGCTTGGTAGAATCCACCACCCAACCTGATTTTTTCCTGCAAGCGCGGATGTGGAGAGCAGTCCACAGATTGCAGTTCTTTGACGACGTTCGGTTGCATTTTTAGGGACCCTGCATCAATACAGTAAAGCAATGCGCGGGCCGAGAAATGTCGCATTAGTACATGCGGATCGTCTTTTTCAGTAGCAAAAGAAAGAAGTTTGTCTTTGTAGCGCGCGACCTCCTTAGGATGATCGAGGGCCATCCTTGCAAGAGCGATTAGTAACCAAAGCTGGGCATGCAGGTAGGAGAAAGGCAACTCGCGGGCTTGAAAGGGCCCGGCCGTTTTTTCGCTGAACTTGCCTACCAGGGCATCTACAATATCCCATCTTCCAAATTTAGCTAAACATCGGATGCTATGGGCGGCACGCCACCTGTCTTTGG
>JBDTPK010000620.1:0-2443 GCA_039932735.1 Nitrospirota bacterium | reverse complement strand
GATTTTCACAAGCAGAGAACGAAGCTAGCGGGCATTTTCAGCCGCATGCTGGTCGGTCTTCATGAGTTCACGCAAGACGCTCGTCGCATAGGCGCCGGGGGGAAGTGAAAAGGACAGGGTGAGCACCGAACCCTCCAGGGCCCATTCCAAATCGGCAAGGGGGATTCGGAGTGAGCGCCGTTCACCGCGAAACCCGCAAGCCTTCGCGGCTTTGGTAAGACTTTCCGGTGTCGCCCCGCTCTCAGAGACCACCGCCCGTTCGATCTCGCCCGGTTCTCCGCCGGCCCACGACACACGCGAACCGAACAGTATGCCGGTGGGGCTGATCTCAAACCGGTCGGCTCGCGGCTGCTCCTTCTCGGCATCCTCGACCAGAAAACAGGCGCCGTTTTCCATTTTCATGGCCCAGTCTCCAACCAGGATACGATCGAGTCGATCCAGGCGTCGGGCCACCATGTCATTGAAAAAGTGCGATTGATAGGCGTTGAGGTACCACATGCGCTTGGACCGGTTCAGTCTGTTTCGGCGAGCAGGGTCTACCAGAAGTTCGGCTCCGATCTGGTAATTCTGTCCGCCTCGCCCTTGCCGTTGCGGGCCAAAATAGTTCGGCACACCTCGTTGCACCAGCATGTCCGCGACAAGGGGCACCGTCTCGCGAGCGTGCGTGGCGATATTCCGAATTACCAATCGAAAGTGATTGCCTGCATGATGCCCTGGACGCAAGCGATTGCGATGTCGACCCAGCACCTCCAAAGACAAGAGCTGCTCGTCCAACTTCAGTCGATCTAGCCGTTCGGGTGTGACTCCGAGGAGCGAGACCATCTGGGTTGTCACGGCCCGGGCGTCTTTGAGGCCCGCCACACCGATCGCTTGCGCGTTCACCCCCAAGACCGAGGACAATCGCAGAATAAGATCCGGAGTCGAGAACAGGCGTTTTCTGATCTTGACGTAGAGATGCTCACCCTCTCCACAGGGAAGATAGAGCGGACGTTCCTCGACTTGGAAATCTTCCGGAAGTATCCGCATCTGTCCGCCAATACCTGGCAATGCCGCTGTCATAAAAGGCACGGTCATGGTGCGATAGGCTCCTTCCTTGCGCACATGGTCGCTCTTACCATTTAGTGGATCTCGATATGGGGCGAGACCACTTGCATGGTATAATTTTCCCATGTGCTGTCGCCCAATAGTAGCCCATTGGTCTCAGGCCCGCCTGTTTGCAGCCGGCGTGTTCTTCACCGTTCTCACGTGTGCCCTCTTCCCAGGAAACTTGTCGGCTAGAGAACCTGCAATTTTTCAACAGTTCACCCAGCACATCGATCGACAGATCCACACAGACAAACAAGCCTTCGCACAAGCGAACACCTGTGTCTCATGGTTTTATCAGGCGAGAAAGACGCCTCCCCCAGTTGTGCAGGGAATCGACTGGAACCCCACTCCTTCATCCCAGATTGAAGTGGATTGTCTTCGCCACTATCCAAGCGGAATGGACGATGCACGAAACGATCTTGCCAAGACACAGGCGACCCTATCGGTCAGTTTAACCTTCTACGAATTCGCCTTGGTCGCCGATCGGAATGACGATACGATCTACAGCCTCGCCGAACTTCAAGACTTGTTCCGTTCTCTCTCTCTCTCGTACCAGGACGAAGATCCGACCCCGAAACTGGTCATGGCTCTCACGGAACGGTTCGACAACTGGCGTCGCAGCCGTGATATGGATGCCTTAATGCAAGGCATGAACGATCTCTATGAACGAGGATATCGCGTGACTCCCTCCGATCGCGTCGAACTGGATCGGGTGATGGGGTGACACGACGCACGATGTCCTGGCCCGATCAATCCCGTTCCTTCGTCGGATATTGCCTGAGCGAACCCTTCCATCGGCTCTTTTGTCACGTTCCCAGTTGGGAAGTCGGACTCTCCAGACATGAGATTTCACGACTCACCTATGCGCACAGTCCCTTGGCCGGCCGAAGAGCCGTTCATCTGAGCGACCTGCATCTCGACCGCTATCAACCACGACACGATCGCATCGTCGCCACCATCGACGAACTCCGCCCCGACTGGATTTTCGTCACCGGCGACCAGCTCAACGTGCCGGAGGGGCTCCCGCATGTGTTTCGATTTCTCGCCAGCTTGCGCGAGATTGCACCGGTCTTCGTTACCTTGGGCAATCACGATCACTACAGTGGCGTCCCGATCGATCAGTATTGCAAACTCGCCGACCGCCACAAAATCACCCTCTTGATCAATCAGGCCACCTTCATTCCTACAGACTGTGGCGAGATCGCCATCGTCGGTGTCGACGATCCCTCGCTGCATCGTGCCGATTTGAGCTGCCTGCCGCCACGCGCACGCAACCGCTATATCCTATTGCTGGCCCATGCGCCGAACATCCTCGATCAACTGGAAGACCACCACGCCGTCGATCTGATCCTCTGCG
>JBDTPK010000619.1:0-2450 GCA_039932735.1 Nitrospirota bacterium | reverse complement strand
TGATTGCGGGTAAGCAGAAGAGCACCGTTGTCTGCATGAGCAGTGCGCTGATGGGGGAAGGGAAAACATCCACGGCCCTCAATTTGGCGTATGTGCTTTCTCGAGACCTCAATAGGAAAACGATCCTCGTAGACTGTGATTTGAAGAGGCCGATGATCCGTGCTTATACCGGGATGGAGCCAACTGCCGGGTTGACTGAAGTCTTGCTCGGTCACAAATCGCTGGACGAATGCCTCGAATATCACGAACAGTTGGGGATTTGGGTCCTCACCGCTGGAATTGACGCATCCGGAACCGCCGCGCTTACGCATGTGGATCGATTGTCAGAACTTATTCAGGGACTCCGAGAGAGGTTTGAGTATATCGTACTCGATTCTCCGCCGTTGCTGCCTGTTGCAGAGGCCATGCTGATCGTGCGCATGGCAGATGTTGTGGTGCATGTCATTCGTTCACGGTCTACTCCCCGTGATGCCGTGGCCAGCGCAATCAAGATGATCGGGCAAGAAAGCGCCGTGGCTGTGATTCTCAATGGTGTTGAAGCGAAGGATACACCATACTCGTACTATAACTATAGCAACAGGGTGTATGAGTCTCAGCATAAACAACTCCGATAGGTCCACGCCTATCAGCACAGTGCCATTACCATTTACGGTAGATCATGCTGCCAAGGCGATCTTTCGCCTGCCGGGCTCGCGAAGACGCATTTTGATCCTGGGGGTTGGCTCCCTGGCTCAGGATCTGTCTCGGGTACTTCTTTCTCGCAGCAAGATGTTTACGGATCTTGTAGGTCTCATCGCCCAGGATAATGCACAAGTGGGCGATGAGTTGGTCGGAACAAAGATTGTGGGGACCATGAAGCAGCTTCTCTCCGTTGTTGAGAGAGACCGTATTGATACCATCGCGGTATGCTTGGAAGATCGGCGTGCGGTGTTGCCCGTTCAAGCGTTACTTGATTTGAAGAGTAGCGGCATCGATATCTGGGATGGACATCACTTATTTGAAGAAGAATCTGGACGTCTACCCATCGACGATTTCAAGCCAAGCGCGATCATATTTTCAAGAGAGTTCAGACAGGGGATTGCGGTGAGGACGATCAAACGCGCTATGGATTTCAGTATCTCTCTCATAGGGCTTGTCGCTACGCTGCCACTCATGGCGGCTATCGGAATCCTCATCAAGCTTGATTCTCCGGGGCCAGTGTTCTATCGGCAGGTTCGTGTCGGACTTCGTGCCAAGCCATATATGATTTGGAAATTTCGGTCGATGTTCACTGATGCCGAGAAAGAGGGAGCCAGGTGGGCTTCGGAGAAAGATTCTCGGATTTCGCGTGTGGGCTGGTATTTGCGAAAATGGCGGCTTGATGAAATCCCACAACTCATTAATGTGATACGAGGAGAAATGAGCTTGGTCGGTCCTCGCCCAGAGCGTCCGGTGTTTGTTCAGGAGCTCAGATCGGTCATCCCATACTACGACCTTCGGCATACCGTTAGGCCTGGAATTACGGGCTGGGCGCAAACGCAATTTGGTTACGGGGCCTCGACAGAGGATTCGCATGTGAAACTACAATACGATCTGTATTATGTGAAATATCTATCGATCCAACTGGATGTGCGCATCCTCCTTGAAACGATACAAGTGATTCTTCGTGGTGAGGGTGCTCGATGAGCGTTGCAGGTGGGAAACCCATGCATTGCCTTTCGTTCGACGTCGAAGAGCATTTCCAGGTTTCGGCATTCTGGTCTGAAGCCAGAAGACAGCAATGGGACAAATATGAAAGCCGAGTCGAGAACAATACGAGGAAGCTCGTAGAACTATTGGCCCAGCATGACACGAAAGCTACGTTTTTCGTCCTTGGGTGGGTGGCTGAACGGTGCCCGGACCTGGTCAAATTCCTAGCGAATCAGGGGCATGAGATTGCCTCACATGGGTATGGCCACGAACTGATTACAACTCTATCCCCAGAGCAGTTTCGCGATGATGTAAGAAAAGCAAAATCTATCCTGGAAGACTTGACGGGGAGTCCTGTATGGGGGTATCGGGCCCCGAGTTTCTCCATCACGGCTGAGTCCCAGTGGGCACTCACGATTTTAGTTGAAGAAGGTCACAGATATGATTCCAGCATGTATGATCGGTTCCAACGGTCCGAGAATGCCAGAGGGCGTAACGGGATCGTTCAAATAGATACGACAGCCGGAGGGATATGGGAAATATCGCCTTCTACGCTGAATGTGTGTGGCTTTCAAGTTCCTGTGGCGGGTGGAGGCTATTTTCGTCTGTTTCCCTATGCGACGTCTAAGACACTCTTGCAAAGGCTTGAGAAACAGGGTGTTAAGCTCGTGATGTATCTTCATCCCTGGGAGATTGATCCCGAGCAGCCTCGTATGGATGGACCTTGGATATCACAATTTCGGCACTACCTAAACCTTCAAAAGACGCAAGAGCGATTGAGC
>JBDTPK010000618.1:0-2452 GCA_039932735.1 Nitrospirota bacterium | reverse complement strand
AAATTCGTGCTGCTCGCCGCGGGTCTCAACTTTCACGTCGCCGAAGTGTAGCGTGCCCCATTTCTGTTTGAGGGTCTGTTCCCAAGCGACCATGTTCCTGCCCGCCGCACCTTTATCGGCAGCCCGCTTAAGGTAGGCTGCAGCTGCCGAGAGGTAGTATTGCTCGGTGTATTCGCGCACCGCACGATTGGCGGAGAAGCGCGGTGTTAACCGCGCCATGCTCTCCCGCATTCGCGTGACCCAGGCGGTGGGAATGCCGCGCTCGTCCCTGGTGTAAAACTCCGGGATCACCTCCTGCTCGAGCAAATCGTACAGCGCGTCGGCTTCAACCGCGTCCCACGCGGGATCGTCGCCATGTTCCTGCCCGTCCCCCAGAGCCCACCCCACGTCAGGCGTATAGGCTTCCGCCCACCACCCGTCCAACACCGAGAGATTGAGTCCGCCGTTGACCAGCACCTTCATGCCGCTCGTACCACTGGCCTCCCACGGGCGTCGGGGTGTGTTGATCCAGACATCCACCCCCTGCACCAGGTGCTCGGCCAGCAGCATGTCGTAGTCGCTCAGGAAGATAATGTGGGGACGCGTCTCAGGCCGACGGGTAAACTGCACCCATTCTTGAATCAAGGCCTGCCCTGCCTGGTCTGCAGGATGGGCCTTGCCGGCCATGATGAGCTGCACCGGACGGTGCGGATTGGCCAATAGACGCAGTAGTCGTTCCGGATTGTGCAGGAGCAGATTCGGCCTCTTGTAGGTCGCGAAGCGACGCGCAAAGCCCAGTGTCAACACGTTAGGATCGAACAGATGTTTGGCCTCGTTAATGGCTTCGGTCGATACGCCGGAGATGGCCAATTGTCTGGACAACCACTCGCGGGCATATTCCACAAGAGACTGGCTGGCAGCGCTGCGAAATTGCCACAGACGGATGTCGGAAATGCGGCGCATGTCCTGTTCCAGCGTACCCGTCATCCCCATCCAACGGTCCTTTCCACAAATTTCCGTCCACAGCTCATCGGCCGGGGCCGAGTCCCAGCTCGGCATATGGACTCCGTTCGTCACATGTCCGACCGGGATTTCGTCCTGCGGCCAGTGCGGAAAGAGTGGCTGAAAGAGGCGTTGGCTCACCTGGCCATGCAAGCGACTCACGCCATTGACCGCGCCACTCCCGCGGATTGCCAAATAGGCCATATTGAACAGTTCCGACGAGTCGTTCAGATTCTGGCGGCCCAGGGCCAGCAGGGCCTGGAGTGGTATGCCGAGTTTCTGCTCAGCATACCCACCGAGGTATTGCTCGATGAGGGCCGGAGCGAACCGGTCAAAGCCGGCGGCCACGGCCGTGTGGGTGGTGAAGAGGTTCCCCGCTCGCGTGACGGCCAGCGCGACGTCGAAAGGCTGCCCGGTCTCGTGCATGAAACTGCGGGCGCGTTCCAACACGGCGAAGGCTGCATGCCCTTCATTTAAGTGACAGACTTCAGGATGAATACCAAGCGCTGCGAGTAGTCGCCACCCGCCGATCCCGAGGAGCAGTTCCTGTCTGAGGCGCAGCTCCGGCCCGCCGCCATAGAGCTCGCTGGTGATGCCTCGATGCGCAGGGAAGTTCGCCGCGTCATTGCTGTCCAGCAGGTAGAGTTTCACTCGGCCGACTTGGACCTGCCAGGCGCGCAGCCAGACTGAGTACCCCGGTAAGGCGATCTCCAACCGCAACCACTCGCCGTTCGCGTGGCGCAACGGCGTGATCGGCAATTGCCCGGGATCGTTATACGGGAAGAGCGCCTCTTGCGCGCCTTCCTTGTCGATGATCTGTCGAAAATATCCCTTCTGGTAGAGCAGCCCTACGCCGACCACGGGCATGCCCAGGTCGCTGGTGGCCTTGAGTTGATCGCCGGCGACATTGCCCAGCCCACCCGAGTAGATGGGCAACGCTTCGCTCAACATATATTCCATGCTGAAATACGCCACACATGTCAGCGGAGCATGCTGGTAGGTCTGTTGAAACCATGCGGGCGCCTCTGCCGACTGCCGACGGGTTCGCACCAGATGATCAACGTGTTTGCGGAACACCGGATCGGCTAATACATGCTCGATCTGATCGCGCGAGACCGTCTGCAGAACCACCCACGGGTTATGCGTGAGCTCCCACAGCACAGGATCCAGCTGCCGCCACACGTCGTCGGTGGCGTGATTCCACGACGAACGCAGATCCAGGGCCAGCTCGGCCAGGGCATTGAACCCCTCGATTTCCGTGGGGAGAAGATTATAGATGGGGTGACTGGCATGTGTGGGTTTGTTCATAGGTCCTCCTCAGTATTTGCTCGGACGGAACGCTGACTGCTACGGAGTCGCCGCCAACGGATGAGAAGGCTCTTCTTTACCGACAAGGTGATAACCAGTCGCTGGCGTGACGATGCGTACCTTGTTGCCTTCGAGCAACGCCGCATTGGGGTGGGTCACAATG
>JBDTPK010000617.1:0-2455 GCA_039932735.1 Nitrospirota bacterium | reverse complement strand
GCTTGCAGCGCATCGGCCTTGAGATGGGCATAGGGTTTGACGAACTTCGGCACGAAGTCATCGAAGAGCCCGAGGAGATCATAGAGCACAAGAATTTGACCGTCACAGTGTGACCCAGCTCCAATTCCTATGGTGGGAATAGCTACTTGCTCGGTGATGGTCCTAGCCAGCTCGGTGGGAATTGCCTCAAGCACGATGGCGAAGGCACCGGCGGCTTCGATGGTCTTAGCATCATTCACCAAGGCCAGCGCTTGATTTGATTCTTTACCTTGCACTTTGTAGCCGCCGAATCGATGAACAGATTGAGGGGTCATGCCGAGATGCCCCATCACCGGAATGCCGATGCTGGTCATTGCGGTCACCCGATCGGCTATCACTGCCCCGCCTTCCAGCTTAATGGCTTGGGCTCCGGCCTGTAGAAACCGTCCGGCGTTGCGGAGCGCATCTTCCAGACCGGCTTGGTAAGACATGAACGGCATATCGCCGATCACAAGCGCCTGGTGCACAGCCCCAGCCACAAGCTTCGTGTGGTAGAGCATGTCGTCCATCGTCACCGAAAGCGTATTGGCTTTCCCCTGCACGACGACGCCGAGCGAATCGCCGACTAAGATGGCCTCGATGCCGGCCTGCTCCACAATGCGTGCAAACAGCGCATCGTACGCCGTCACGACGATGAGTTTCTTCTTATCGTGCTTGTGTTGCTGGAACTCGGGGATCGTCATCAGCCCACTTCTGCTTTGGTGATAATCTCACCCAGCCGATGCGTGGCCTTGATGGCCATAATATGGACTCCGTCGCAATGTGGCCGAACCGCCTTGATCGTTCGCACCGCAATATTCACCCCCACATCCTCTGCACGCTCGGGGCCGGCCGCCCTGAGTTCATCGATCATCTCCTGGGGAACCGATACGCCGGGAATATTCGCATTCATGAACTCTGCCATCTTCGCGTTCCGGAGAACGAGAATACCCGCCAGCACTTTGGCTTTGAAGGGGCGAACCACATTCATGAAGGATGCGAATTGCTCCGGATGGTAAATTGCCTGGGTCTGAAAAAACTGGGCGCCTGCCTTCACCTTCACTTCAAACTTGGCAAGCATGGGACCGAGCGGATCGGCCTCCGGCGTGACGGCGGCACCGATCATAAACGCCGTCGAGCCATCCAACTTGTTGCCGGCCATATCCCGCCCATTGTTGAGCCCCTGCACAAGCTGCATGACCTGAACGGAATCCAGGTCATAAACCGGCTTGGCCTCTTTATGATCTCCGACGGTCGGATAGTCCCCCGTGAGGCACAGAATATTTCGGATGCCGAGCATAGAGGCGCCCATGAGATCCGACTGTATCCCTATCCGATTCCGATCGCGACAGGTCATCTGCATGACCGGATCATGGCCAAGTTCATAGAGAAGTCGGCAGACGGAAAGAGATCCGGCCCGTACCACGGCAGCCGTATTGTCCGTGACATTGACGCCATGCACACGGCCCACCAACTGTTTGGCATTCTCTAACACACCGGAGATGTTAGTGCCTTTGGGGGGATTGTACTCAATCGTGACAGCAAACTGTCCCTGATCGAGCGTTTCTCGTAATCGCTGTGGCTCTCGATTCATCTTTTGTTGTACCTCTCCACTTCCCAGCTGTAGCAGGAATGGAGCGCGCCCCCTGCGCGCATCGGACGAGCACGGTTTTATCGTGCGCGTTCTGCGAGCAGGGAGCGCCCATTTTTCCTATAGCATCCCTGCCTTGCGCTTCGCTGACTCCACCGTGTTGTCCAGCAACATTGCAATCGTCATCGGTCCGACACCTCCCGGCACAGGACTGATCCAGCTTGCCTTCTGGCTGACCGGCTCAAAATCAACATCGCCACATAATTTGCCTTCAGGAGTTTTGTTGGTTCCAACATCGATGACGACTGCCTCATCGCGCACCATGTCGGCCGTGACAAACTTGGCTTTTCCAATTGCGACCAGCAACAGCTCAGCTTCGCGGCAGACCGCTGCCAGATCCTTCGTTTTGGAATGGCAAACCGTCACCGTGGCATTGCGCTGAAGCAACATAAGCGCCAACGGCTTACCGACGATGTTGCTCCGCCCCAAGACGACGGCACGCTTCCCTTCGATACTCACGCCGGTGGATTCGATCATCTTGATGACACCCTTCGGCGTGCAGGCTTCAAACACCGGATGCCCCTCAACGAGCCGACCCAAATTGTACGGATGAAACCCGTCTGCATCCTTGTCTGGTGATACCGCTTCGAGCACCACTTTACTGTCGATATGCTTCGGGAGCGGCAACTGAACCAATATGCCGTGGATTCTGGGGTCGGCGTTCTCTTTTTCGATCAAAGCCAGCAACTCTTCTTGCGTCGTGCTCGCCGGCAATTTGTGGTCATCGATATAGATGCCCGCCGCATCACAGGCCTTCTGTTTGCTCTTCACATAGAGATGCGAGGC
>JBDTPK010000616.1:0-2462 GCA_039932735.1 Nitrospirota bacterium | reverse complement strand
TGTAAGGCCGCCTTACTACCCCTTCAGGTTACCCATGCGAAACCCGGAAGCGCCAGAATTTTGGCGTCGGGTGTGATGGCGCGATTGAAGTCAATCTTGGCTTTCTCCAGATAGTCCGCATAGTCTAAGGCCTGAGCCTGTTGGGAAAAATCCAGTGAGACGAGTCGGAGACAGGTTGCCCTCGCACAATGAGTGGAGCGACGTAGCGATCGTCAAGGTGGGCGGCGTCGGTGCTGAGTTGGATCTTGTCCCGCAGGTTCGATGTGTGGAGAACAGTCTCGAGCATCGCGCTCGCCCGTTGGTGTGATGCGGGCTTTCCGTTCGGATCGATTGCGAACATTCGAACGCCGATCGGCTGCTGTCGAAGGTCTTGCAGTTGCGAGCGTGATTGGTGATTTTCCTGCTGGAGTGGCGAAAGTGTTGGGCGAGATGCTGATCGGATTGAAGTCGGCGTATCGCCTCCACCAGACATTGAACGTGGCACGAATGCGTACAAAGAAGACGGGACGATTCAGCTCGAAGGAGCACCTGGATTCGAGGATTTCCGTTTCCGTGATTGCGGCGGCAATCGTTCTGATTTCCAGCGAACTGGTTTGAGTGCTTCTCCCGCCAGATTCTTTTTCCACATCGTGGAACGTAGTTTCGAGATAGACGCCCGTTTTTTCTACCGCGTTGCGTTGGGCTCGTTGGAGGACTTTTTCTTCTGCTCCGGCTATGGTGTCGCCTCGGCCATGACATATTGACCCCTCGGCGATGACGGTTTTCGTGGAGGCGCTGAACGCAGGGGTTCTCCATAGAAAAAGGCGAAAAAATGGCGGGTTAGTAAAAAACAATCGTCAGTACAGTTCCATTCAAGTAGCTATACCGCGCGATGGCTGAGGGGGCAATGTAAGTAGACCTGGGCAAACGGAGGGATGGCTAGCCTGCCTGATTCATGACGGTTCGTTGCGAAATCGCTGAGCCGCATCGCGAGACCGACGCGCGAAGGCCAGGGGATAGGCACCAAGAGGAAGGGCGCCTGTTACCCAACAGTACGGTGAGGGTTCGAGGCGCGAGCCCGTCGGCCGAAGGCTCGTCGTAACAGCGGATAGGCGATCGCAGTAGAAGTGGTCCTGAATAATGCTGGCTAGAAGGTGGAGCGACAGGCTTTCGGCTAGGGTTCTTTAGGAAAGATTTGAGTAAATGGGTGGACCTCGACCCGATCAAATACACCGTGAACGGTATAGGGGTCTTCGCGAGCAAACCGTTGTGCGTCTTCCAGCGACTCAGCTTCGATGACGATAAGACTCCCAGTTTTATCAGTGAGCGGACCGGCTAGTACGACCCGGCCTTGCGCATCTAGGGGTTCCATTTTGGCGAGATGCGCCGGGCGATAGATTTTTCGCTTGGCTTCTCCGTCGGGACTGTCGAATCCAAGAATGACAAATTTCATAAATGTCTCGAGGGTTGAGGGCTAGGATTCCGACCTCAGGCGAGGCCTTCTAGCGGGCAGCGATCTTTGTAGCCAGCGGTCGTTTCGTGCCACCAACGAACTTCTTGTTCTCCAAGCTTCCAGCAGAGATAGATCACTCGGTCGTCACGAAGATGAGGAAAGTCACAGAGGCCGAGATCCAGGTCCTTCACTAGGATGCCGAGTTCCTGAATCAATTGAAGATTCGTACTGACTTGTTGAAGGCCTGAGATATACAGGTGCCCAACGGTGCTGCCACCTCCATATTCAGCCCTTGCGCTGGCCTTCTTGATATCCTCTTTCGTGCGGGCCAGGACGGCCTTGGCTTGCTGAATCGATGTCAACTTGGAGTTGAGCTGAGGGATGAGGTGATTAGCCTCAAACAACGTAAATATTCGCTCATGCTGTTCGTGTTCGTCGTTGTGCGCCAATGGTGTGCTCCCTGCCTATCATCTAGCACATCATTCTTTTGAGCTGCAACCGCAGATCCAAATCCAGAGATAGAACTTCCGCCATGTTCATTGGGTAGGTGATCTATCTGGGTTGTAACCCATTCCTCTCGTTCTCCTCATGAGCGGAGTACGTTCACCCTGGCGGGCTCGCTTCTGCTATTGAATGCCCGTCCCTGACGACACGTGAAGACGCACCTCTCCCGGCCCGCCACGCTTCTCCGATGTTGTCACCACGCTTTCGTGTAAGGTTGCCACGGTCAGTGCCCCGCATCGCTGACGGATCGTGTGCCAACAGGCGAGCGCTTCGGCCCCTAGCACGAGTCGCAACACCACGCGTCCCGCATGGCGCAGGATCCGCCCCACCACCTTCACCAGCCGCCAGCGAACCGTGGCGATGGTCTGCGACGCCCATGCGGCGGGACAGGCCAAGCGTTTAAAGCTGATGAACAGGTTGTACGCCAACACGCCGATCCGGAAGAAGACGGCGTTGGCGCCCGAATCCACACACGGCAGTTGCTCCAGCCCCAGCCCGTGCTTTAATTCCTGGCGGTTTCAAGTTC
>JBDTPK010000615.1:0-2466 GCA_039932735.1 Nitrospirota bacterium | reverse complement strand
AGCTAGGCCCTGAAGAAAATTTCTTGCGGTGCGTATCTCGTCGCCGAGAACCATATTATGGGTTCCGGGCCGGACGAGTGCGATAGAGCGAATTCGATACTGGATGGTTCTATCCGCGCGCAACGATAGAGGAAAAGCGCGCGGGACGCACAAGCGAAGTTTGGTTGAGGTCAGGCGCTACCGGCTTTATTTACGCCCACGATTCGTGTCCCACTGCGAGTGACGAAGGTGTGCGCCAACGCCAAGAAATAACCCTGCTCACTTCCACGTGGCACAGCTGTCAATAGGGAATAGGCATCCTGGATTCCGAAAAAATAATCTTCATATTATCTTTTCCCCTTCCATACACACGAGGCGGATTAAAGTTCTCCATCTTCAAGTAGCCCATTTTTTCCAGGCAGCTGAGTGTGAAGATGATTTCTGAATGTGGATCCGTGCAGGCCTCAGCAACTGGAGTGCGCCCCCGGACTTGCATAAGGTTTTCCAAGTCGCGGAACTGTTCGTTTCGGGTCCTGTACAAGGTCTTCACTACTAAAACCCAGTATGGAACAAATTCTTCTGCCGGTCTCTTCGTAGAGGATGACGGCCCGCACGTTTTTAACAGCGTTGCCCTATGATCGGGCATCCTTGGTTCCGTAATTGAGTTTGATGTGGGTATGGTCTTAATTCCGGCCTTACCCTTCATGGATTGTAGTTGTTTGTAAGTAAGATGCTCCCGGTCTAGTGGTTTTGCGATCGATTCGTGATTTCCATCAATGATCTCACATCTGCCGGGATCTATGCCGCAAGCACTGGCCTGCTGAACAAGTGCATCATCCATTCCATGGAATGGATGCACGGGGATTTGGGCCGTTTTTCTGTCAGCTTCATTCTCTGGCTTGTTAACCCTTTGCTGCCAGTCACGCACAAGTCGTGCGCCCTCCTTCTCCAGGACCTGCATCGCTTCGCCTTGAGGATTCTGACAAAGCCCCCCGAATATACCAGCCGGCTTAGCCCCGTAATACGGAGTTCCGAGACTCATTACTCGTAAATGTTTATCGCTAACCAGATTGAAATTGCCACTCTCTAATTCAAGAAGAGCGTGCAAGACTACTAACCCTCGCATGCTGTGGGCTACAAATATTGTCGTGTCATATTTAGGAAGTTCTACCGTCAGGTCCGATTTAAGGTGCGCACCGACGTCACGAATGTCGTCTTTTTGACCGCAAAGCTGTTGTGGATAGCCATACGAGAGAATATCGTAGTCATTAAAAACCTCGTCTGTTTTGATCAGTGGAATAAACGAACCCCAGGCTTTGTCTTTCGAGGAAATGAAACCATGCACAAAAACCAAGAGATTGGCCTTCCCTTCCTGTCGTTCCCACGCTCTAAATTCTTCAGAACGTAGGCTGGAACACCCAGTCATCCAGAGAGCCAGAATCACAATGGCGGCCATTTTCCACATATTGGAGACCGCCGCCTCTTCGATGGACATGGTTTCGCGTTTGGGATGGTCGGTACTCATTCAATGCTCTCAGCGGATACCTCAATGAGCCGTTTGATTACATGCTCCACCAGACTATGCGTCTGCTTCTCAATCGACATGGTTTCCAGGCCGAACTGCTGACCTCGGACCCAGCGCACGATCGCAGCAGTTACAACGATCCGTTCTTCGATCGGCAAATTGACGGTCAAGGAACACATTTGCCCAACTTGCACGGGAACATCGCCGGAGAGTTTCCACCCGCTCAGCGAAAAGTTCCAGATCGTGCCTTGGCCTTGGACTAGGCCAGCGCGGTACGTGACGGCGCAGTACATGGGGAAGCGTTGGTAGAGACGAAGCGTGAAGGGCATGGGGGCCTCGCAGAGAAGCGTATTGTAGGAGGGTGCCGACTGAAGTCGCAAGAGCCGAGCTGATGGCCGTAGGCTTTGTCGTAGCAGCGGATCGGCGATTGCGGCAGGAGTATTCGGGAGAAATGCGAGGCTAGGAATGTGATGTGCTGAGTACTTCAATTTCTGGAGGTCGGCGGATACGAGGGTCACCAATAATGCTTGTTCGCAAATGCATGCCCTGGTCCGGACTTGAGATATCGTTCGAATTCAACCGCAGGCTGTTCATCTTGGAAGCAGAGATACAGCACGAACTTCCAAGGGCGATATTTGGATATGTGAGGCGAACCACCGGCATTATGGACTTGAAGCCTCTCATCAAGGTTGGCGGTGATGCCTATGTTGCGTTGATCTGGAACTGCAAGGCTTTGGATGAGATAGACGTACTTCATGAAGCCGTCCGCCTTCGCACACGTACAACACGGTGCTTCGGGGGACAGCCTTCGTAAAGCTGGCTTGCCAGCCGAAGCTTTACTGAGGTTTGGTGGAGGGCAGGGGAGTTGAACCCCCGACCCCTACGTTGCGAACGTAGTGCTCTCCCAACTGAGCTAGCCCCCCACTCGACCGGTCTTCAATCAGTGAGACGGACGCCGCACC
>JBDTPK010000614.1:0-2466 GCA_039932735.1 Nitrospirota bacterium | reverse complement strand
CCTGGGCCTCAAAACCCTCACGATGATCAAACGCGCCGAGAATCTGATCAATGAGAGGCATCCTGGCGATCCCCCGTTGGTCATGGAGCAGATGCCGTTCAACGACCCCAAGACCTTTGCCCTCCTCTCCTCAGGAAAGACGATCGGCCTCTTCCAGTTAGAAAGCTCCGGGATGCGCGATCTCCTGACCGGCCTGAAACCGGACCGCTTCGAAGACATCATCGCCATCATCGCGCTCTATCGCCCTGGCCCGATGGATCTGATTCCCGACTTCATCAAACGAAAGCAGGGCAAGATTCCGATCGCGTACGAAGTGCCTGAACTCGAACCGATCCTGAAGGACACCTACGGGGTCATCGTCTATCAGGAACAGGTGATGGCGATTGCCAACAAAGTGGCGGGCTTCTCGCTCGGCCAAGCCGACATTCTCCGGCGCGCGATGGGCAAAAAGAAGCCGGAGGAGATGGAGAAGCTGCGCGCGCAGTTCCTGGCCGGCGCCAAGGCGAACAAGATTCCTGACAAGAAAGCGGAAAAACTCTACGAACTGATCCAGAAGTTTGCGGGCTACGGGTTCAACAAGTCGCACGCCGCGGCCTATGCCGTCGTCTGCTACCAGACCGGCTATTTAAAAGCGCACTACCCGACTGAGTTCATGGCCGCCCTGATGACCACCGACATGGGCAACGCCGACAAAATCGTCGGCTACTTCACGGAATGCCGCGACCTCAACATCAAGGTCTTGCCCCCAGACGTGAACGAAAGCCATAAGAACTTTACCGTGGTGGACCACGCGATCCGATTCGGCCTGGTCGCCATCAAGAACGTCGGCGAAGGCGCTGTCGAATCGATCATCGAGATTCGGAATGCCACAGGCCCCTTCAAATCTTTTTTTGAGTTTTGCCGTCGCGTCGATCTCCACAAGGTCAATAAACGAATGCTCGAAGGATTGATCAAAACCGGCGCATTCGATTCGACCGGCGCCAAGCGCTCTCAACTGGCCGCAGTGCTAGATCAAGCCGTCGAGGATGGTGCGGCTTCGCAGCGTGAACGTGATAGGGGACAGACCAATATTTTTGGCAACGAGCTGAACGGACAAGGCTCTGAGGAACATCTGGCTACGCCGCCGCTGCCAAATATTCCTGAATGGGACCAAAGCGAGCGATTGAAACATGAGCGGGAACTGACCGGCTTCTATATTTCCTCCCATCCACTGGCGCGCTATGAAGCGACCATCCAAGCGCTTGCCACGGTCTCGACCATCGGCCTGCCAGAGCTGTCGGACGGTCGCGAGGTGAAACTCTGCGGGATCGTAACGACCGTCAAGAGTATGTTGACCAAGAAGGGCGACCGGATGGCTTATTTGACGTTGGAAGACCTCCTGGGTGTAGTCGAGATTATCGTCTTTCCAGATCTCTACAAACAGGCCGCCGACTTGGTTGTGCCCGAACGCCTTGTGCGAATCACAGGTACGGTAGACCGGGGAGATAAAGGCACGAAGATTCGAGGGAGCAAGATCGAGCCGCTCACCGAGGTGCTTGCGCAAGCGATTAAGCGGGTCCGCATTCGAGTCACGGATTACCCTGGCCTGGCGGAACAGTTACCGCGCCTCCGGGAAGTCTTTCAGCGCCACCCGGGAGGCACGACCGTCTCACTGACGTTGCGCATGGGTTCGGCACTGGAAGCCGAGACGGCCCCCCTCCCCCGCCTGACCGTCAGTCCCAGCGAACGCTTTGTGGAAGATGTTGAAGAAGTGCTAGGCAAAGGAGCCATTGTTCTGATATCTTAGACCGTCTTGCTGGAGAGTACGGAGATGTCCTCTCACCCAGTCTATCCATATTCTTAGACCCCTATGCGCGATTACCTTGAGTTTGAAAAACCGATTCGCGAGATCGAAGAAAAGATCGAAAAACTCGCAGCCGTTCCTGCCGGGAAATCGGCCCCCCAGGATGAGATCCGCAAGTTGCGGATGAAGCTGGCCCAGGTCGAAGATACGCTGTACCAAAAACTGACCCCCTGGCAGCGCACGCAACTCGCCAGGCATCCCCAACGGCCCAGCACCCTCGATTACATCAGTTTTCTCTTCAGGGACTTTCTTGAATTCCATGGGGACCGCTCGTTCGGCGATGATCGCGCCATCGTCGGAGGCTTCGCTCGATTCAATGACCGGTCGATCATGGTCATCGGCCATCAAAAAGGGAAGACGCTTAAAGAGCGGATGCAACGGAACTTTGGCATGCCTAACCCAGAAGGTTACCGAAAGTCCCTGCGTCTCATGAAACTGGCCGAGAAATTTGGGCGCCCGATCGTGACCTTTATCGACACACCGGGCGCCTATCCCGGCATCGGCGCCGAAGAGCGCGGCCAGGCCGAAGCCATTGCCCGCAACCTGTTTGTGATGTCCCGACTCGCCGTCCCGATTATTTCCATCGTCATCGGTGAAGGCGGCAGCGGCGGGGCACTCGCATT
>JBDTPK010000613.1:0-2467 GCA_039932735.1 Nitrospirota bacterium | reverse complement strand
TGCTGGGGGCGCGTCCCAACACCCTCGCCATCGTCCGGAGCGAGTGGCCGTGGGCCAGGCCCAGACTCGCGGGCTCACGGTCTTCAGCACTCACGTGTGTGTCGCATTGTTTTGGCATGGCAAAACCGTAGCCCAGCAGGGCCGGTCGTGTTGCACTTGGAGTTGGAACTCAAGCAGTATAAGCATGGAAAGCCAGAAGCATTCATCAAGCTGGAGCGCGAGATGTTTGAGTCCATGCGCTAGCAATTGTTGAGGCATATATGCGGGTACGCCCCTGCCCTTGAGATCCTGCTTCCTATCGGCCCTCGCGCCCGGCATTCCACTCCACCATTTCGCTGGCGAGGTCAAATGGGAAGCCGATTGCAAGGCGACGACAAGTTCGCTAGACTCTCACCATGGCACAATGACGCATCCCACATCGTAACCGATCCAACCGTCTGCACGGGGTGGATTGTCTCACAGCCAAGGATGCGGGCGGCTTGGGCGCCAATGATGAATCTCAACTCTTGTTTGCCACACAGCAAAACCGGGTCATCCTTACGCATGATACGAGAGATTTCCTGTGCCTAGCTTCACTGTGTGCGGCATCGGGCCGGAGCCGCGCCGGAATTCTCCTTGTTCACCAGGTGGCGCTGTCGGTTCTCCTCCTTTGCTTTCGAGCGTTTCAAATCCGCTATCAACAGACCAACTTCGTCAACCAAGTGCTGTGGCTCCCTCCGCCGCTTGAGGAGAAATGAGCAGAACGAAGTTAGATCCATGCCCCTCTAGTCCCAACTGCGTGTCCACCCAGGCTCAAGATGCCGGCCATGCCATTCCTCCCTTTTGCTATCGCAAGTCTCGGGTTGAGGCGAAGGAGGCGATGAAGGAAGTCATCCGTTCCTTGCCACGCACGAAGCTTGTCGAAGAAGACGAGTCCTACCTGCAGTACGAATTCACCAGCCTGTTGCTGCGCTTCATCGACGATGTCGAATTTCTGTTCGACGATGACACCAAAACTATCCACTTCCGCTCCGCCTCCCGTACTGGCTATGGCGATATGGGCGTCAACCGTGCGCGCATGGAACAGATACGTGCCCTCATTGAACAACGATTGTAACTCAACCGGCGATTTCTTTGTTCATTGTGTCGCCTCGTGCATATGATGGTGAAAGTAGGAGGCCCGGAGCCATCGGATTCAAGCGAAAAACGTGACGTGTCGAGATGTGCCGGGCCGGTCGTTTGCAGCGAGGGGGTCTCTCGGCGTCGTGAAAGGTTTTGGATGTCAGCGAAACTGGTGTCAGGATTGAAAGCCGTTTGTCGTGAAGAGCGGCGATGCGCTTCGACTCGTGATCGAGCTTGAGCAAGGGAGAACGTTGACCTGTGGGTTGCAAGTCGTCCACGTGCGTTCCCCTCGGTTCAAAAATCACTTCGATCACTCCGAAAGACAGGGAACGACTCACCCATACCTTGGACGATCATTTACAAACCAGTTATTCCAGCCGGTAGCCGTTCTACACGATCACATATGGTAGGACGAGCCTAGCCTCAGTGCCTTTCATTCCCCCTCTCTCTGGAAAATCATCCTCAAGAGCGGCCTAGCCCTATCGGATCCTCAAGGACTACGCGTCTGATTCTCCGACCATAGGTCGATCGAGGACGTAACAGGCCGCTCAAAAGAGCCGGACTTTTCACCCGCCCAACCCCGACGCGACAAAACGCGCCGTTCCACGGACAAGGCCGCAACGAGTAAAGGGCCGAGGCATATCCTTGGAGTATGTTGAGGGTCTGAACGATGCAAGAACGAAGTTGGCGGGTATTTCCAACAGCCTGTCAGTGTGCGGGGCTTGGTGGTGTTGGGCTGAGCCTCGTTGTGTGCTGAAAGACGCACTTCGGACAAGTGTAGTGGACGAATTGCTTGCCGCCGACGAGGCGCTTTTTCATCGGTACCCGACACCAGGTGCAGAGGCGATCAGGGAAGTCGCCCGATGGAGGGTTCGGATTCGGGATAGATGGAGTGACATCGGCCATGTGCGGCATTCTCTCCGACCGCGGAGAGCCTTGTCAATCGATCGAGTGCCACCGAATCTCCCGGCGCGAAAAAGTTCCATAGCCCCCTCACATATAAAAAATTTCGTGGTATAGTCCGAACCACTAGTCCATCGTCAGAGTTTTTTCGCCCTCCTAACAGAAAGGTGTATAAACGCTATGAGTAGCCCGACTGATTCCGAGTCCGCGATCTTTCCAACCGAATCCCCAATAGCTGCTTCCATTGCCCCCCAGGACATGGTGGGTGAAGGGAGGGCGTGGGGACTCTGTACCGCCCTCGATCTTCAAGATTGCACCCCCGACCTGATCCGCAATGCCGACCATATCCGTCGCTATGTTGTTGAGTTGTGCGAGCTCATCGACATGAAGCGTTTTGGCGAGTGCCAAGTCGTCGATTTCGGCTCAGGCCGCGTCGCCGGCTATTCCATGGTGCAGCTGATCT
>JBDTPK010000612.1:0-2478 GCA_039932735.1 Nitrospirota bacterium | reverse complement strand
GCAGTCAACATCTTCACCAATTACTTCAACCACGTCGCCCAGACGGAAGTGGATTTCCCCCGCGTCCCGGTGGCGATGACGTGCAATCAGCCCGCTTAAGAGAGATCACCAGGAGATATGAAAATGCCGAGCAAACTCATCCGAACGCTGCTTTGCGGGATGGCCGTTATTACCTCCGCTTCCGCCGCCGTCCCAACCAACTACAAGACCACCAAGGTGGATGGACTGACCATCGCCTATCGAGAGGCCGGCGACCCCAACAGTCCGAAACTGGTCCTGCTTCACGGGTTTCCCGCTTCGTCCCATCAGTACCGCGACCTCATCCCGGCACTGGCCACACGCTTCCACGTGATCGCGCCCGACTATCCGGGCTTCGGCAACAGTGACATGCCCGATCCCGCAGTCTACGACTACAGCTTCGACAAGCTCTCGGACGTGGTCGAGGCGTTCTTGAAGGGCCAGGGTTTCGACCACTACGGCCTCTTCGTTCAGGACTACGGTGGGCCGGTCGGCTTCCGCATCGTCACCCGCCACCCCGAGGCACTCGACTGGTTGATCATCCAGAACACCAATGCTTATGAGGTTGGCTTTACCAAAGCCTGGGACGGCTTCCGGGGTGCGCTCTGGAAGAACCGCAGCCCGGAGACCGAAAAACCGCTCGCGGCGTTTCTGGAGCACGATGCGATCAAGGGCATCTACCTGTTCGGCGCTAAGAACCCCGCGCTCATCAGCCCGGACAACTGGGAATCGGACTCCGCCTTCATGCAGCGTCCCAATGCACGCCGCGTGCAACTCGATCTGTTCTACGACTACCGCAAGAATGTTGAGCTCTACCCGAAATGGCAGGCTTTCCTAAAGGAGCGGCAGCCCAAGACGATCATCTTCTGGGGCCAGGATGATGTCTTCTTCACGCCAGAAGGGGGCGAGGCTTACCTGAAGGATCTGCCCAAGGCCGAAATGCACCGTTTGGCGGCTGGTCACTTCGCTGTCGAGGATTCGCTGAATGAGATCGCTGAGGGCATGAATCGCTTCTACACTGACAAGGTCGCCACCGCGAGCATGGGCTCCGGTATGGGTATGGATAAGGGTGATGGCATGGCCGCAAGCATGGCTGCCGGCCACACCATGGGCGTCGCCACAGGCATGGGAATGGGTGGCGACAAACCGATGGCCCACGGCGCAGGGATGGCTGCGGACCCAACGATGAACTCCGGCATGGGAATGGCTGGCGATAAGCCGATGGCCCACGGCGCCGGAATGGCCGCGGACCCGACGATGAACTCCGGCATGGGAATGGCTGGCGACAAACCGATGGCCCACGGCGATGGAATGGCCGCGGACAAGACCATGGCCCCGAGCGGCGGAACGACGATGGGCAAAGACCAAGTCAAGGACGATGGCAAGAGCATGCCCAAGAGCAAAGGCAAGGCCCAGAAGAAGGGTAAGAGTGCGACTAGCAGCATGCGCTAGGTGGTTCCGGGACACCATGAGGGGCCGGGTCCGCGGCCCCGACAGGCAAGGACGAACTTCATGACACCTACTCCCGTGATCGCATCTGGCTCAAACCCGGGGACTCGGCTCACCGGCGGGTCCCGCACAAACGCATATCGCCTGGTCTGCTCTGAAATATGGGGTGGCATCGGCGCACTAGATCAGGATGTTGCCACAAGGGGCATCGCGGCAAGCATCTACGCTGTAGCTGCTGGCGGCAATCGAGGCGGTGACATTCATTATCTGAGTTACTGCAGCTATGACATGATTACTCGAATCGCCGTTGCGGACGTCCGCGGTCACGGAGAGAGCGTGACGCTGGTGAGTTCCTGGGTCTACGATGCGCTCAAAGCGCAAATGAACACCGTGGCGGGAAATCAGGTGCTGTCCGATCTCAACCGCAAAATCTGCGAGCGGGGTTTTGAAGCGATGACGACGGCGGCGGTGGTGAGTTACGACACGAGCCGGAGCGCCCTGCACTTCTGTTACGCAGGTCATCCCCCAGCCATGGTGTGGCGCCACGGTGCCGGATGGCGGCGGCTCGAGAACCTGGCGGAACCAGAGGCAAGCAATCTGCCGCTCGGTGTGCGGGCTTCCGCGGCGTACGAACAAGGCCAGGTCACATTGACGGCCGGGGATCGGGTTGTGATGTTTACAGACGGACTCCTGGAGGCGGAAGATCTCCACGGTGACGCTTTCGGCGAGGAACGTCTCTTAACGGTATTGGAAGAACAGCACGGCGCGTCGATATCGGCAATTAAGTACGCGATTCTCGACAGTTTGTTCAATCACACGAAGAGACTGCCGCTGGTGGACGACTTAACGGTGTTGACGACCGAAGTCCGGTAGGGCAGTGCCACGCGCCTCCGGTTGGAAGGATGGCGTGCGAAGAGAGAGCAGAAACGGTTCGAGGTGAATGTCGACATGCTGATCAAGAAATCTACGGATGTTCTGTATTCCGAGGTGACTCCCAAGTCCCTCTACGTC
>JBDTPK010000611.1:0-2487 GCA_039932735.1 Nitrospirota bacterium | reverse complement strand
CCCTGCACGAACTCTACAAACACGCCGCCTACAAAGCGTGGGAGACCCTCGCATCGGCGAAACCCACCGCGCGAGACCGTGCCTCTTCCGTCAACGCGAAAACGAGCGCGCCCCCTCCCGCACAGTCCGAATAAAGGCAGCCGAGCGAGACGCGTCTCCACTGCTCACGCAACTGGAACTTTAGCCTTCGAGAAGCTCCTTCAGCACGACTGCTTCGTTATGTTCCTGATCCCGCGCACCGTAAATCAGCGTGACTGTCTCTTCCCGGGCCTTGCTTCGGATTAACTCCACCTCATCGGGATGATGCTTGATTTCTTTGTGATAACGTTCGCGAAAACCCTTCCACTTCTTCGGATCGTGCGCGAACCACTTCCGCAATTCCGTGCTAGGTGCGATCTCCTTTATCCAAACATCGATGGCAGCTTTCGCCTTCGTCAAGCCGCGGGGCCATAACCGATCGACGAGGATTCGGACGCCATCGTTCGGGTCTGGTTTCTCGTAAGCACGCTTCAGTTTGATTTTCATTTCTTCGTTTTGCTTTCGTTCAATCTGCCTATCTGCTTGAGTTCCTTCACACGGACTTCCGCCGGCCCGCGGAGAGGGAAGTGCATGAGATAGACTTTCGCGCCGTTGATCTCCGACTGCCAGCCCCAGTCGCACACCCGGCTGCCATAAAACGTGTTGAAGGCAATCTTGCCGATGAAGCAGACGACTTTCGGCTTCAGTGATCGAATGGTTCTGAGCAGTCGCCGGACGCCCTGGCGTTCCTCGCCTTTGTTTAGTTCGGTAACTTTCACCGTGGGCCGGTCAACCAGATTCAAGAAATTCAGGTCATATTGTTCGACGAACTTGTCGTCGTAGATGTGTTTAAGCCTCCCGTCATCTTTCAAATCACTCACGGCTTCTTGAAGCAAGCCGGCTCGATTCAGCAGATACCAGAACATCTTGTTATTGGAAAACGGCACCCCGCGGCGATAGGAGCCGGGATGTGGATTGATGCCGACGAACAGAATCCGCGCATTCTTCGATGTCTTATACTCAATCATGCCATCTTGAGCTGCGGCCTAAATCACGATGCCTCGGCGTTCGAGCGCCTCGGCGACCTCCTCGACGCTCGCATCCGCGAGGATTCGCCCATCCAGTTCGAGCGTCGGGCTTTTGCACTGCGCCGATTTCGTCCGCAACTCCTCGGCGTACCCCGGATTGGCGGTGAAATTTTTAACCCCGTAGGGAATGTTCATCTCATCCAGAAACCCCATCACGGCCGCTGACCAGGGACATCCTGATTTTCGATAGATGGTGATGCTCATGAATCATGACCAGTCCCACTGATGGGAGGGATGTGGAATTCGGGCGCTTGCTGGATTGCTTCCCTTGTCAGATTCACAAAGACCTTTGACTCGTCGTAACTGATTCGAGTGACGTGGCCCGGCGCAATGACGATCTCCTTGCCCGCAAACCAATGGCCTGTCTCGACAACAAGGTGAGTAACCGCCCAAGATTCGTCGTCCATCATAAAGTCAACGACGTGGCCGAGAGGCCCATCGTCGGTTTGAATGTGGTAACCAATGATGGTCTGCGTGTCCCGCAAATGACGGTCGTCATCGCTGCTCTGGGCCGAGGTGCCGACGCCGGTCTGCGGAGCCGGGACAGGATATGCCGGCGGGACCATCGGAAAACCGCTGGCACCCCATAATTCCACCCCGCTCCAATACTCAGGCCATCCGTAGTATCGGTAATACTCCTCTTCGTATTGCCGCGAAACGGGTTTGTGTGATTCGAGTGGAGGGCTGCCCTCAATTTGTTGAAGGGTCAGGTTCACGGCCAAGGACTTTCCATCGGGCGAAAGCCCGCCAAGGGCATGGGGAGAGATGAGCACAGCACGCCCGGTAAACCATGAGCCCGTTTCCACTACGACATAGCGGATACCCCACTTCTCATCGTCGAAATAGAAGTCCTTGATGTGACCGATTTCGTGGTCGCCCGCGACCAGTTTCTCGCCATAGA
Source organism: Nitrospirota bacterium (assembly GCA_039932735.1). Taxonomy (GTDB): domain Bacteria; phylum Nitrospirota; class Nitrospiria; order Nitrospirales; family Nitrospiraceae; genus Palsa-1315. The sequence continues at coordinate 480 of JBDTPK010000611.1, read as the reverse complement.
GCTGTGTAACGCTTCGTTTCATAAGTTATATTCTTTGAAGGGCAAATTTCCCTGCACCGCCTTCATTTTCCCAACGAGCCAGCGCGCGGCGAAGCTGGATCGCGTCGAAATCAATTGTTTTCCGGGCGCTTCCTACCCTCGTTGCCAGATCGGTGCGCCGGGTGGGCATCTGCGATCCGTCCGTCGTTTTCACCAACGCCTTCGCCGCTTGCTGCGACGCTTCCTCTTTCCCTTCCGCATTCAGGTAGGCTCCGAGTTCCAGTTCCGAACAATGGTCAGCGATCTTATCGAGATTGGGCGGGATCATGATGCCAGGGCTTTCTTTCCCGCCAACGCGTTCATCAACTTGTCGAACGCCTGATTGAATTTCTCGACGCCTTCGTCTTCGAGCTGCTGGGTCACGCGGTCGATGTCGATGCCGAGTGCCGGCAATTGCTCCATAACCCAGGCCGCCTGTGCGACGTCCTGCTCAAGGCGGGC
>JBDTPK010000610.1:0-2490 GCA_039932735.1 Nitrospirota bacterium | reverse complement strand
CCCTGCGGATTCGGACGCCCCTGTCGGCTTCGTGCGGGAAGTGTTCCCAATCTAGCGTCATTGAGCTCTCTGAATGGTAGCGACGGCGCAGCGTGTCGTCGCTCAAATCCACGCGATCCACCGCGATGTCCGAAAACTCAGCGGGCAGACTGCGGTCCTGCGAGAGGTCGAACAAGGCCGGCACGAGTCTCCGCCGGGTCAAGTCCCCGGCTCCGCCACCAATGACGAAGATCGTCGGTTCGAGTTGGTCATTCGGTTTCATCGTGGCATACCTTTTCCCATTCCTAGATACGTCACGCACGGATGGCCGTTTACCCTGGCAACGTGCGGCACCTCAAAGGCCATCCTTCCCACGTTACTTCGCGAGCAGCTTGCGGATCGATTGTAATTCCTGCCGCCGTTTCGGGGTGGTCTTGGGATAGTCCATCTTCAGGGCCTTGAACGTATCAACGACAATTTGTGACACAATCAACCGGGCGTTTTTCTTATCATCGGCGGGAACGACATACCACGGTGCGTGATCGGTGCTGGTCGCACTCAGACACGCCTCATAGGCCTGCATGTAGAGCGGCCAGTATTTCCGCTCGTGAATGTCTGCAAGGCTAAATTTCCAGTTCTTGTCCGGTTCATCGATGCGCTCAAGAAAGCGCTTTCGCTGTTCGTCCTTCGACAGGTGCAGAAAGAACTTGATGACCCGTGTTCCATTACGGTAGAGATGCGCCTCCAAGTCCACGATGGAGCGATACCGCTCCTCCCAGACGGTGTTCTCGTCGAGCAACGGGTCTGGCAGCCCCTGGGTGCGCAGGATCTCCGGGTGCACCCGAACGATCAGCACTTCCTCGTAATAGGAACGGTTGAAGATGCCGATGCGGCCGCGTTCCGGCAGCGATCGGGTGGTGCGCCACAGAAAGTCGTGATCCAGTTCCGTCGCACTCGGGTGTGTGAAACTGAACACCTGGCAGCCTTGTGGATTCACCCCGGACATCACGTGCCGGATGGTGCCATCCTTCCCTGCTGCGTCCATGGCCTGAAAGATCAGCAGGACCGCATAGCGGTTGGAGGCATAGTGAAGACGTTGCAACTCGCTCAACTCCTCAACGTGTTCTTCTAGGAGTTTTTGGTATTTCTTCTTCGACTTGTACACCGGCTTCACATGCGTCGGCCACGTGTTGAGGTTAACCGGTGTACCCGCTGCCACACGGAAATCCTTTGAGTTGATGTTCATCTTCATCCCTTCGGCCAAGTCAGCCGCATTGTTCACGTCGGCTCATTTTTTGCGTTTTCCTTTTCTCGAGTCTCCCGCTCTGCCTTCTCTAAGTCCTCAACTGCTCGAACGTCCTCGCGCCCTAGCTGTTCGTAGAACTCATGGACTCGTTTGACGAGCTGCGGTGATACATCCGACGGCGCCTCAGTCTTGGTCTCAAGCTGAACTTCTTTGCCTTCCGGTTTCGGCTCGACTGCAGGCGTGGCTTCAGCTTTGGGCTCCGGTTCTGGTGTGGCTTGAACTTTGTGATCGGCCTTGGCGTCAGGCGTAGATTCCTCTGTAGCTTTGGATTTAGGCTCAACCTTCGCTTCCGGCTTCGGCTCGACTTTGGTTTCAGGTTTTGCCTCAACCGTGTTCTCGGGCTTGGTCTCAGCGTTGACCTCAGGCTTAGGTTCATCCTTGGCTTGATCTTTCTGAATCTCCCGCTCCGCTTTGTCCCAGTTCTGAACGGATTGACCCTCCCGACGACCCTGCTGCTCGTAGAGTTCATAGGCTCGTGTAGCAATCTGCGGCGAAAAATCGGAAGTTCTCTTGGCGCTGGCTTCAGGTGTAGCCCCGATCTTGACTTCGGGCTTCGGCTCAGCCTTCCCTTCAGGTTTAGTCTCAGCTTTGGTTTCTGGTTTAGATTCGACCTTCGTTGCCGGCTTCGTCTCAACTGTGGCTTCAGCGTTAGGCTGGGATTCTGGTTTGGCTTGAATTTTTGGTTCGGCCTTGGCGTCAGGCTTCGACTCTTCTTTAGATTCGGGTATTGCCTTGGCCTTGATGGGATCAAAAATCCGATACGCGAGCAGTTTGACACGGTCATTCACGAGGAACCATAGCAGCGCATAGCCCCACACGAACCCGGCCCACCCCCAGCCCAGGGGTGTCATAAAAAGCCCATACACCGCGATCAGCGTCGCCACCACTTGCGTGCCGAGCACCGCGATCCAGAGCGCCCGCGCAGGTCGGATGGACCAGAACGGGCCGCGCGTGCGCGTGAGGAAGATCGTCAGATGTCCCGCCACCGACAGCTTCAAATACATCAGCGTCTGGATATGCGTGCGGTCGAGATGAAAGACGCGCTCACCGAGATAGAAAAGCCCGAAGGCGGAGACGACCCCGATGACGCCCAGCACCGTGGCAACCCCCAGCACCATGCGCATGTTCCAGGCCTCGGGCTGATCCTTGTAATGCACGTTGTCATAGGCAATGGACAGGATCGCGCCGTCGTTGAGCAAGGCCAG
>JBDTPK010000609.1:0-2491 GCA_039932735.1 Nitrospirota bacterium | reverse complement strand
GGGCTGCTGCGCCAGTACCGGCCCAAGGGCACGGACCTGTCGGGCGACACCCAGCCCGAGCTGAAGGCCATCGCCCATCGCCTGAACACACGCCCGAGACCATGTCTGGACTGTGCCACGCCCCTGGAAGTCTCTGCGCAATTGCGCCCTCATTCACCCGTTGCACGTGGAACTTGAAACCGCCATGTCATTCATAATAAGCCGCCTACCCATACAACTTTTGGTTTGAACGTTACGGCATGTGCCCTGTTTGGGCACACCGTGTTTGTGGTCGAGTCGCTTGCCGCAGTACCCCCGTTCCGTCACGATCGAACTCTCGAACAAAGATCCTGCACAGGCCCAACGATCTGATTGTTGAGTTGCCCGCACGTCCCCCAATCGGAGCGCACGACAATCACACAACCGCCACGACCGATTCCGACGCTGTCGTGGCCATCAAACAGATGAGCGGCGCGGCTTATTTGACAGCACCTCGAAGCCGGAGATGACGTCGAACAGTTCTTCGTCGATGCCACCCTGGCGCAAACGATGAAATGTCCCGTTGAGGTGCCCCAGCAATTCGTCGATGTTGTTGTCGGCGCGTTGCATCGCCGCCAGGCGGCTCGCGTTCTCGCTTGCGAGGGATTCGGCGCAGGCCCGGAAGAGGGAGACGAAAAGATATTCACGGATGAGCGCCCGCAAGGTCGCGGTGCCATCACCGATGACCTCAGGCAAGTTTCCCGTCGGCCAGGGACGTTCAGCGAGCTTGCGTCGCCAGGTCTCGTCCAGCGGGAGCAGTCGCTGATTGACGGGCTCATACACTGCCCCGGATGAGGGGCGGTTATAGAAGAGGTGAAGTTCGACGACCTCGCTATGGCTGCGGCGCGCCTCGCTTTCCACAAGGATTTGGCCGACGAGCGGAGTGATGGCATTGACGGAATTGGGCACGGCGAAGAGACCGACCAGAGGCAGGCCCGCGTCCGACAGACACCCGTACACGCGTTCGCCGACCGCCCAAATCTGATGTTTACCGGGAAGAGCGGCCAGGGTTTTCACTGCAAAATCAGCCACCACATCATTGAACTGCCCCACCAGCCCCTGATCGGAACCGAATACGACCGCACCGACGGAGGCCCCACCGGTACGCCCTTTACCCTCCGCCAATTGCGCTGCCTGCCCGCTTTCCCGGAAACACATGCTCAACCCAAGCTCCACAGTTCGATAGTAGTCAGCCAACGCGCGCACTGATTGCTCGTATTGGCCGATACTCGAAGCAGCCAGGGCCTTCATTGTGCGAACGACGGATTGGAGATCGCCGGCACTGCTGATCTTCCGCCGTAGGCTCGCCGTCGTCTCGCTCATGACTTCTCCTCGACCTCCGCCCTTGGCTTTGGTGTAGTCGCCGGATTCGGCTTCGGTTTGATGCCCGCATCAGATATGGGTTCGCCTGTGGGCTCGGGTTTTGACCCCGGCTTAGACTGGAAACGGACGAGTGAGCGGCGGGCGATTTCGATAATCGTTGTGCGATCCTCCTCGCTCAACTTCTCGGCGGTTTCGAATCGCGCGGATATCTCCGCCGGAATGTCCGCCGCTGCCGTGCGCACAGCCTGCTCGGCGACTGTCATCTGTTCAAGCACCACGCGGTCGAAAAGTCCCGCGGTCAGCGCCAGCAGCACAGCGATCTGTTCCGCTACGGACACCGGGGCGAATTCCGGTTGCTTGAGGCAGGCGCGGATTCTCCGTCCATGCTCGATAATCATGCGTGTGTCGTCATCCAGGCGAGCGCCGAACCGGGCAAATGTCTCGAGTTCCTCGAACTGCGCGTAGGCGAGCTTGAGGTCACCTGCTACCGCACGGTAGGCCGCCCGTTGCGCCTTGCCGCCGACGCGCGACACGGATTTCCCGACCTCGACCGCCGGCAGCACACCCAATTGGAACAGCGACGGTGAGAGGTAGATCTGCCCGTCCGTAATGGAGATCAGATTGGTCGGGATGTAGGCGGAGATGTTCTGCGCTTCAGTTTCGATAATGGGCAGCGCGGTAAGCGAGCCGCCACCAAGCTCCTTACGCAAGTGCGTGGCGCGCTCCAACAGCCGCGAGTGAATGTAGAAGATGTCGCCGGGGAACGCTTCCCGACCGGGTGGACGTCGCAGCAACAGAGAAAGCTCGCGATAGGCGCGGGCATGATGGGTGAGATCGTCGTATACGATCAGCACATCGCGGCCTCGCTCCATGAAATGCTCTGCGATGCTGGTGGCGGCGTACGGAGCGATATAGGCAAGACCTGGAGGGTCGTTGCCCTCGGTGACGACCACGACCGTGTACTCCATCGCGCCTTGTTCGCGTAGGGTGGCAATCACCTTGGCCACACCAGACGCGCGCTGGCCGATGGCACAATACACGCACAACACATTTTGGTCACGTTGATTGAGAATGGTATCGAGCGCGATGGCTGTTTTGCCTGTCTGCCGGTCGCCCACGATCAATTCGCGCTGACCGCGCCCGATGGGAA
>JBDTPK010000608.1:0-2499 GCA_039932735.1 Nitrospirota bacterium | reverse complement strand
TGAGAATGACACTATCGACCAGAACGAGAGTGGCAGGTCTCGACGATGGAGCACTCGCAGCACAGCCTACAATCAATACCGGAAGGCATAAAGCCGGGATCAATACGAACTGCCTGAGATGGAGGAGTACGCGAAGTCGTGTCGCGCGCGTCTTCCGCCGAAATCTAGTGAGCACTGTAGTCTCCCAACAATCTATTCCAGCCTAGACAACCGGTGTCAACTCGTACAAGTAATGCATGGGCATTGACTGCCGTGCGAGCAAGGATCGGGACAATGTCCATTGAGAAGCAGGTATGAATCCTTACAAGTCAGTTGCGCCTCGGTTCTTGTCGCCGCTGTCAACAACAAGAAGCCGGCAACAGATGCGAGCAACACTCCTGGGGCAGCGAGTTTCATGTGGACCCTCCTTAGAGCTTGACGTTCATGAATTGTAGTAGCCACGGAGAACGAGCGCGACACGATTGTGACAGCCTGACTCAACTTCCCTTCTTGGAATATCGGGCAAGAACAGAATGTTGGCGACCATAGCCAATGGCGGAATCTGCAATGTGACCGTTGTGAATCATGTAAATTCGTGGTGTGGCTAATGCCTTCGAAATCCCAGACAACGGGCCTTCAAACGTAGCCCGAGTTGCAAGCAACTGAGTGCGCTCGCTTCCGGTAGGAGGGCGAGTGAGAACAATGTGAAGGAAATGGTGGGGAATCTTCTGCCAGGAGAGCCAAAGCCCGAGGGGGCTCCCGCAGGACAGGCAGTCGCTCGGATCGTATACAATTACCGCGGTCGTATCCGAGGGTTGGGTCTGCGCCAGAAACTTGGCCCGCATTTGCTCGAACTCGTGGAATCCTCCGTTTCCGACGAGACAACCCTGCACGGAAAGGAGGGCTGCTGCGCCAAGGATTGCGACAAAAGGGGATCTCATAGAGCACCATGTATTTCGAAGCGGTGATTGAGAACCTGGAGCGCAGATGTCTTTAGAATCTGTTCGATTACGATTAAGCGTTTTCCCACATTAAGGTGTTGGCCGGCATCAGGCCACCCTGTGGATTTCCACAGTGTGTTGTTTGCAACGCGCCCGATCGTCTAGGCCGAATACACACTATCAAAGCGAATCACCTTGATTGCCCGTCTGCTGATTGTGGATGACCACCCCATTTTTGCCGAAGGACTCCGGGAGATGCTCGCGGATGACGCGGCAGTCATCGTGGTGGCGCTCTCGCCCCAAGAGGCAGACAGAGTATTGGCTCGGGACCGATTCGACCTCGTTCTGCTCGACCTCTCGTTTCGAGGAAACGCGACCACTGGACTTGACCTGCTCGATAGTATTCACTCCTCCGAGCCAACTGCGCACGTAATCATTCTCTCCATGTACGATGATCAGAACCTTCAGGAGAATGTGCGACGAAAAGGCGCGAGGGGTTTCGTCTCGAAATCCGCTCCGCCTTCGCAGGTTCGAGAGGCGTTGCGAGCAGTGGACACGGGGGGAGTTTGGTTCCCCAAATCCGCTTCTAGCCACAGACTGACTCCGAGGCAGTGGACTATCGTAAATGAATTGTCGGCTGGAAAATCAGAAAAGGAAGTCGCCAAGGTGCTCGGCGTAGCGGTCCGGACCGTCGAGTTTCACCTAGCGAAGGCTCGAGAGGCGATCGGAGCGAGGACAACGGGTGAACTGCTCAGCCACTGTGCCGCACTAGGAAGCCTTCTGGAGACCCCACCCCGGCGCTGCCCCGATCGTACCCCCTAAACCTCCATCAGTCCGGCGGGAGCAGCGGCCTTTCGGTGACCTGCTTGACGATTTCCTTGATTCCGTCGGAGAGGTGATCTCCGTAATGGAGCAGGAACACTCCCCGGCTGCGGCGAGCCAGCAGGAACGCCAGGAAGGGCGTGTCGGCCTTGGCCGAATTGCAGGGAGGACAGGCCAGGACCAGATTGTCGGGACGGTCGTAGGCGGTCTGGCCCTTGCGGGGCCGGACGTGGTCGAGCGTCACTTCATCGGGCCCCATCTGCTTGCCACAATAGGCGCATACCGGGCCATGAAGGCCGAGGAGCCAGTCGCGGTGGGCCTGATAGGATCGGCCTCCGGACCGTCTGAGGGTCGTGGATGAGGCCATGGATGGAGCACGGGGGGAACGTTTGCGGGACTTGCGGGGCACGTAAACTCGGGTAATGGGCTGACTGTTATCGATCATTGTAACGCCTAAATGTACCCTTGAAGCCTCCAATCTCACAGCCCGTGCTCGCCAGGTCGTGCTCTCTGTGCTTAATTTGCGGGCCTGCCGGTTTGCTCCAGGTTCTCATCGCTACGCTCGAAAGGAGTCTCCCCTGACGGTCGACACCCAACGGTCGCCGGCGCCTCCCATGCCCGACGCCGACACCGATTTGACCTGGCGGAGCATCAACACCATCCGCGCGCTGGCCATGGACGCGGTGCAGAGCGCCGAGAGCGGCCACCCCGGCACGCCGATGGCGCTGGCGCCCGCGGCCTGGCTGCTGTGGACCCG
>JBDTPK010000607.1:0-2501 GCA_039932735.1 Nitrospirota bacterium | reverse complement strand
CCGCATCGGAATAATAGACACTGGCCCCGCCGCCCGCCGGGAGCATGGCCGTATCTCCCCCAGGAATCTCGATAAACTTGACCGAGCCCTTGATCTTGGAGTCGACCGCCATCACTTCCATTTCGTGTTTGGAGTAGGCCCGGCCGAATTCTGCTGCAAAAGCAAAGTTCCAATCCGGATGCCGAAACTTGGCGTCACCATCGAGCAGCGTCACCGCATCCAGCGCAATCAGGTCATGCTCGTGCTCACGCAGGACCACGGGGTTCACTTCCAAATACTGCGCATCTTCGCTGTCGAAACAGGTAAACATCTTGCCCGCGAATTCGGCCATCTTCTTCAGGAGCGGACCGTGAAAGCCCGCATCCTTGGCCAGCCTCTCGAGCTCCTCTTCCGAGGGCTGCTGCCCGACTTCCACTGCCAGGCGCTTTACGCGGTCCCAATTCGATTCGACTTCAATGCCGCCGCAGTTGGCGACCAGAACGTCCGTTCCTTCACGGGTGGACTTCACTGCGCAATAATATTCTTCTTTGTGGGGGATCATTTCTGACACGATCACTTGCGAGACCATAATGCTGCCCACTTGGCGGCCGATCATTTCCTTGGTCGCCGCCTCCGCCTCTTTCAGATCCAGACCGACCTTGACCAGCCCAAGCTTGAACCGCGAGCCGAGCGCTTCATGGGCCTTAACCACCAACTTGGATTTCTTCAGCCATTCATTGACTTGGCCAAGCTTCGTCAATTCCTCAACCGAGGTGACGACCACATAGTGGGGGACCGTGATGCCCCACTTTTTCATCAGCCCCATTCCAGGACCTTCAAGCACCTTCGCCATGACATCACTCCATGAAAAATGGTGAGACCTGCTATATAAAGGAGGAGGATTCTAACCAAATCGGCTGTGGGACTCAAGCCGTCAGAGGGACTAAAGTGAAAGAGTACAAAAGGCCTAGCAAGCACGTCGACCACAGGCCCACGACTCTAACTCCATGAAATATCAGAAAATGGTTCAGTTTAAGCGGCGCAATGTCTTGCAGCTGGATCAATTTATTCGGCAGCACCATAAATTACAGGTCGGGTCATGTTGAGAATATTGTTGGGTACCCCCCAGCGGCATCACGATCGCCGACAGTGACCCTCCGGCAGAATATGTGGTGATTATTTTTCCTAAAAAACTTTGCTGACCGAGCCTCGGTTTCACTTAAAGGGCCACGTATCAGCTCTTTGCCAAGAACCGGTTCTGCACCCACCCTTCAATGTCTCCGTTCTTCACCAATTCCACCTTGTGCCATCCATCGCGCTTTCCCATGAGCGCCACCTGGTCCCCCTCTTTAGCGGATAAGCAACAGAGGGGAACTCTACGCCAGGGCCACTTCGAATATTCAGCGTGGAAGCCGTCACTTCATAGCGTTCGTATTCTTCCTCTTCGCGACCCAGTACCGAGGCACGCACATGCTCCATAGGAAATGCCGGGCCTGGATCCCGCTTCCGCTCGGGAGCGATATCTTCATGCCACACCGCATCCTTGGGGGTATAGTGTCGAACAAGGAGTTGTGCGAGCTCCAAGGCCTTCTGGACCTGGACTTCCATGTAGGCGTGGCACCAAGCAGGGCTCGTCGTCCAGGTTGTGCTTAGCCAACACAGCTTGGCCTTCCGCATACGAACGTCCCGAACCAAGCCTGATACTTGTCGCCGACTTTCTTCAGCGGGCACGCACTGTCCATCTCTATCCCAATGGAAGAGCTGTTCAGTCCGCTCAACCCGTCCCAGTGGCTGATACCCGAGTGCCACGTCTTGACGTTGAACGGTGCGAGCCGGGTGATCGTGCCATCCCTGGCTAACACCAGATGTGCTGAAGCCTTCGACTCAGGATTCGTGAGCCAGTTGATCAAACTCGTGGCGCTCTTCCAGCTGTGTAGTGGACACGAGGTAGCGTGGGACAATGTCGCCTGCTTTGTTTGGAGTCTCAACGAACTACACGCCAGCCCTGACAAGCCGATCGCCTTCGATGGAAAGGCCAAAACTTGGCGCAAGGGGAGGTACCACGTGCCTTGGTTGTCCTCAACGCTGTATTTATCTTCCCGGTGCACGACGTCTTCTCGAAGATCCTGTACCTGCCATCATGAACTTCCTCCATTACATAGGAAATATTAATACCCCCATCGCGCCAACGAGGCGAGACCGCACGATATATATGACGATTCGTCGCAACATCATTGACAGCCCAGCTATTCCACACTGGAGAGACCTCAGCCCTGTGAGGATCAAACAGTGGGCTTCTCAAGTCGAGAGCGGCGTCCACTATACCGGGAGGGAAGCACCTGTTCTTGACAATTCTTAAAATAATAGCTAAGTTAGCTAATATTGACAGCGCTTGCAATCCGAGGGGAAAGAACCGTGCGCCAAGTGAACATGCATGAAGCGAAAACTCATCTCTCCGAACTCGTCGAAGCGGCTGAAGCGGGAGAAGTTGTTGTGATTGCTCGTCACGGGCGTCCTGTTGT